>DATKEW010000117.1:0-10965 GCA_035511785.1 Mycobacterium sp. | reverse complement strand
GCCCGCTCGACGTGGCCAGTCAGGTGGCGGTGCCCGAGTTCGACGGCCGCATCATCACGGTTCCGTTCTCGTTCAAGGAGATTGACGACGACGGGCTTATCTCCTACGTTGCCGACCCCGAGCGGTGCGCGCGGGTTGCGGGCCTGGCGGTCCGGCACGCGCAGCTGCGCCATGTCGCACCCGCCGACAAACGCGTGGCTCTGGTGTTTTCAGCATATCCCACCAAGCACGCCCGGATCGGCAACGCGGTCGGACTGGACACCCCGGCGAGCGCGGTCGCGCTTCTACGCGCGATGCGTGAGCACGGGTATCACGTGGGCGATCTGCCCGGTGTGGAGAACGCCGACGGCGATGCCCTGATTCACGCGCTGATCGAACGCGGCGGACAAGATCCCGACTGGCTCACCGAAGGTCAACTGGCCGGCAACCCGATCCGGGTGTCCGCCGGCGATTACCGCGACTGGTTCGACACCCTGCCCACCGAACTGACCGACGCAGTCGTCAAGCACTGGGGCCCGCCGCCGGGCGAACTTTTCGTCGACCGCAGCAACGATCCCGACGGCGAGATCGTCATCGCCGCAATCCAAGCGGGCAACCTGGCGCTGATGGTGCAGCCGCCCCGCGGGTTCGGGGAAAACCCCGTTGCCATCTACCACGACCCGGACCTGCCGCCCAGCCACCACTACCTGGCGGCCTACCACTGGCTGGACGAGGGCTTCAACGCCCACGCGGTGGTGCACCTGGGCAAGCACGGCAACCTGGAATGGCTGCCCGGAAAGACACTGGGCATGTCGGCGGCCTGCGGATCCGACGCCGCGCTGGGCAACCTGCCGTTGATCTACCCATTCCTGGTCAACGACCCCGGCGAGGGCACCCAGGCCAAGCGGCGAGCGCACGCGGTGCTCGTCGACCATCTCATTCCGCCAATGGCACGCGCCGAAACCTATGGCGACATCGCCCGGTTGGAGCAGTTGCTGGACGAGCACGCCACCGTCGCCGCGCTCGACCCCGGCAAGCTGCCCGCGATCCGCCAGCAGATCTGGACGCTCGTCCGGGCCGCCAAGATGGACCACGACCTGGGCCTGACCGAACGACCCGCCGAGGACTCGTTCGATGACATGATCCTGCACATCGACGGCTGGCTGTGCGAGATCAAGGACGTCCAGATCCGCGACGGATTGCACATCCTTGGGCAAAAGCCAACGGGGGAAGCCGAACTCGATTTGGTGCTGGCCATTCTGCGGGCGCGCCAGCTGTTCGGCGGCGAGCATGTCCTTCCCGGCCTGCGGCAGGCGTTGGGCCTGGCCGAGGACGGCAACGATGAACGGTCCGCGGTTGACCAGGCCGAGGCCGCCGCCCGCGAGCTGGTCGCGGCGCTGCAGGCCACCGGGTGGGATCCGGATGCCACTGACAGCCTCACCGACAACACGGATGTCGCGGCGGTGCTGCGGTTCGCGGCCACCGAAGTGATACCCCGACTCGCCGGCACGGCATCCGAAATCGACCAGGTGTTAAGGGCGCTGGACGGCCGGTTCATCTCGGCCGGGCCGTCGGGTTCCCCGCTGCGCGGTCTGATCAACGTGCTGCCCACCGGACGCAACTTCTACTCCGTCGACCCCAAAGCGATACCGTCCCGGTTGGCGTGGGAAGCCGGTGTGGCACTGGCGGATTCGCTGCTGGCCCGCTACCGCAGCGACCATGGGCAGTGGCCGCAATCGGTTGGGCTGTCGGTGTGGGGCACTTCGGCGATGCGCACCGCCGGTGACGACATCGCCGAAGTCCTTGCACTGCTGGGCGTTCGGCCGGTCTGGGACGACGCGTCGCGGCGGGTCGTCGGGCTGACGCCGATTCCGCTGGCCGAGCTGGGCCGGCCGCGCATCGATGTGACCGTGCGGATCTCCGGGTTTTTCCGCGATGCGTTCCCGCATGTCGTGACCATGCTCGACGACGCGGTGCGTTTGGTGGCCGACCTCGACGAGCCGGTCGACGACAACTACGTACGTGCGCACGCCCAAGCTGACCTGGCCCAGCACGGCGATCAACGACGTTCCACCACAAGGATTTTCGGCTCTAAGCCGGGAACATACGGAGCCGGCCTGCTGCAGCTGATCGACAGCCGCAACTGGCGTGACGATGCGGACCTCGCCCAGGTGTATACCGCCTGGGGTGGGTTCGCCTATGGGCGCGACCTGGACGGCCGCGAGGCGATCGACGACATGAACCGGCAGTACCGGCGAATCGCGGTGGCCGCCAAGAACACCGATACCCGCGAACACGACATCGCCGACTCCGACGACTACTTCCAGTACCACGGCGGCATGGTGGCCACGGTGCGGGCGCTGACCGGCCAGGCGCCGGCCGCCTATATCGGCGACAACACCCGACCGGACGCGATCCGCACCCGTACCTTGTCGGAGGAGACCACCCGCGTATTCCGCGCCCGCGTCGTAAATCCCCGCTGGATGGCCGCGATGCGCCGGCACGGCTACAAGGGCGCGTTCGAGATGGCCGCGACCGTCGACTACCTGTTCGGCTATGACGCCACCGCGGGGGTGATGGCCGACTGGATGTACGAACAACTCACCGAGCGCTACGTGCTGGATGCGGAGAACCGGAAGTTCATGGCGGAATCCAACCCGTGGGCACTGCACGGCATGGCCGAGCGGCTGCTGGAGGCGGCCGGCCGCGGCATGTGGGCAGATCCGCAACCGGGAACCCTCGACGGGCTGCGTCAGGCGCTGTTGCAAACCGAGGGTGACTTGGAGGGCTAACCGACTGCTAAACCTCAGACGAAATCCGATCCGCCGTCCACGTTCACCGTGGCGCCCGCGACATAGCCGTTTCGTCGGGACGCCAAGTAGGCGGTGAGGGAAGCGACCTCCTCGGGCAGTCCTGCGCGGCCGAGGTAGCAGGGCTGGTGAAAATTGTTGTCGATCCAAGTCATGACGTCGCGCGGGTTCGTGGCGTCCAGGCCATCTGCCGCGAGAATGTCTTTGAGTTGTTCGGTGAAGCTGGCGGTCACGATTGTCCCGGGACACACGCAGTTGACCAGGATGCCATCTCTAGCAAGGCTTTTCGATAAGTTCTTGGTGACGCTGGCCAATGCCGCCTTCGATGCCGTGTAGGCCACAATCCGCGGGTTCTGCTGCTGAATCGAGTGCGCGGACAGCGTCACAATCCGTGCCCACTCCGCGGAGCGCAGCAGCGGCAACGAGGCGCGGATCGATCGCACAGCCGACATCGTGCCCAGTGCGAACGCAGCGTCCCATTGAATGTCGTCCATCTGCTCGAAGTAGCCGTCGCCCGGTCCAATCGTATGGACCAGGCTGTTAAGTCGTCCCCAGCGCTCTGAGACTGCTGCGAAGCCATCGATGATGGATTGAGCATCAGCCATATCCACGCTGATCCCCACCGCATCCGGAGCGCCGGCCTCGAGCAGCGATGTCACGGCGGCGTCGAGCGCTCCTTGGCTTCTGGCCATCACCGCCACGCTGGCGCCCTCGGCCGCAAGGGTTTCGGCGATAGCCAGCCCCATACCCTTGCTGCCGCCTGTGGCGACGGCCGTCGATCCGGCGAAGCCTAGGTCCATCGAATTTGTCCCTCTGGTTTGTGTCGGTTAGTCACGGCGAACCTGGGCGATCGCTTCCGGTGCCACGCCCAGCCCGCGCAAGCAGAAATCGAGCGCGCGTCGGCGGACGTCTTCGCGATCACAACCGCCGGTCGTCCATTGCCGCTCAATGCCCGCCCACACTACGGCGTGGATGGCTTGCGCGTCGGCCACCGGATCAACGTGATGGAACACCCCGTGCTGCAGGCCGCGCTGCAGAGCTTCGCTGAGTGGCTTGAGCAACTGCGCGTAGGCGGGCATGACCAGATTGGGCGAGCCGAACATCTGCGATTGAGCCTCCAGGGACGCGCGGCGCAAATCGGATTCGATGTTGTCGTCGAACGCCAAGTCGAGTCGTCCATAGATCCACGCCGCCACCGCGTCGATCTCCGTGCCGGCCGACGCCATTCGGCGCCGTAGTCGCCGCTCCTCCGCGCGCGCCATTTCAAAGAAGAGTGCGGCCACCAGTTCGTCCTTCGAGTCGAAATGCCGATAGAACGCGCGGGTGCCAATTGCGGCCCGTTCCAGAACCGCGGCGATGCTGAGTCCTCGAACTCCCTTCTCCCGCAGAGTTGTTGCTGCGGCGGCGAGGATTTCGCGGCGAACCGTGGGGTCCGGACCCAGTTTGTCGCGTCGCCGCGTGCGAGGAGCGCCCACGGGGTCAGGCAGTCGCATCGTAGACGGCGAGGTAGTCCGTAAACCGCTCGCGAACACCTCCGGGTGTCAGCCCGTAGTCGGCCAGGTCATAATCGTGCGCACCGCGTGAGCCCGGTCGATGCTCCTGCGCCCATTGGGTGACCGCGTGCAAAGTGGCATCGGTAAAGCTCAAGCCAAGTGACTCGTAACTGGTTTGCAGGGTGCGTACCGGATCGGTCTGCAGATCGGCGAAGGAGACGTCAGCGAACCGATCATCGCCCACCCGGCGACGGAAATCCATTGCCCGCCGCACACCTTCGACCCAGCTGTCGAGTTGCTCGGCGCCAAGTTCCTTGGCGTCGTTGCGGTCACTGCTCCAGCTGCGCACATACTGGATAAGGCTGCACACCGAGCCCATCACCTTAGCCGGATCGCGATGGCTCCAGAGGAATTTGGCGTTCGGATATGCCTCGACGAGCGCGTCGAGGGCGAACATGTGCACGGGCGTCTTGAGGTGCCACAGAACCGGTGGGCAATGCCATTGCAGCAGCTTGAGCACTCTCCGGTGAAACGTGTAGGTCTCGCGCATGTCGCAGCCCATGAGCCACGCCAAATACCCCGGCGCGCGGACGACGCCGTCGAAGTGGAACGTACGGAAACTCATGCCCATCAGGTCCTGGCATTCGGTCGGGGCCTTCGCCTCGGAGTTGTGCATCGTTTTCATCAACGGGAACATGTCGTCGAGCATCTTCAGGCCGGCCTCCGCCTGTGCGATGCGCGGGTCGCTGTCTTGGGTGGCGGATTCCGGCGGCGGTGTGGGCGCTTGGGATTCCCACGTCCGTAGTGACCGGAACTGGGGATCGGCGGCCACCAATTGGCTCAGGGCGGTAGTGCCGGTGCGCGGCAACCCGATCACAAAGATGGGGCCGCCGACCACCTGGTCGTCGATCTCGGGGTGCCGGCGGTAGGTGTCCTCGATCTTGAGGCGCTGAATCAAGGCGTTGCTGGTGGTCGCGTGCTGGATGACCCGGCCCATGTCGTTCAGGTCCGCCTCGGTGTTCAGCGCTTCCACGATTCGTTCGAGCCCCTCGCGGTAGTAAGGCGACCCGAAATCCTCGAGATCGGTTGCGGCACAAGCCCCGGCCTCCAACTGGTCAGCGTCGAACGTCACCGGCCGAACCTTTCGCGCACCGCGCGGCGGCGTGCCGCGAGGATGGACGTCCGCTCTTCGGGCGTGACCTTTGTTGTGTCCGAAGGCAACTCCGCGTGAATGTCGCGGAACGGCACCACTCGCGTAGTCGGCGTCGGCGCGGTTTTGATCCGCACGCAACGCAGGATGATCGGACCGTTGCTGTAGCCGGCGGTGTCGAGCCAATTCGCAACCCCGGGGTCCCGGTCACACAACACCACGCGCACCAGGCCGTCGGGATCCAACGCAGCCTGATGGGCGTTCAGGCTGGATTGGTGGCGCCCGTAATGAATGGTCTCCCACCACGGGTTGCCGATAGAAAAACTCCAGTAGATCCCCTCGGGCGGTTCCACTTCTACGATGAGCGCCTCGTCGGGGCACAGCTCCCACCGACCGATCACCGGTTTGTTCTCCGCGGCCGCGCCAATATCAGTCCGGTCGATCGGAGGCAGGAAGCCGTTCGGCGGCGGCGCGGCACCGAACTGCAGGAAGAACGCCAGGTTATCCGGAACGAAGTCGCCGAGGGCGACCAGTTGCCGCGACACCGCCATCTCCGGATCGAGCGAACGGCTTTTGGCGTCCACCGCGTCGCCAAGCCGTTCAATGCGCAACGACGATGCCACCTCGGTGTCCCAGTCGTAGAAAAAGTGGCGCACCGTCAACGTGGGATGGTCGCCCTCAATCCGCATCCAATTTCCCGCTCGCTCATCGGCTGACAACACCACCTCGAAGTTCCCGTCGGTATCCACCTCGAGTTCATCGACCAGTTCGTTCGCCGTTGCCGCGATGCCGTTCATGGTCTGCAGCCCGACATAACGTGCGGTGCCGCGATTGCCGAACAGTCGGTAACTCTCGCCGCCGCGCAGCACGGCGCGGGTGTAAATGCAGTCGGGGCACTCCATTCCCCAAGTCACGATGTCATCGGTACTGGTGCGTTGGACGGACAGGATCGGATCCGGATCGAACCGCAGCACCTCATCGATACCCGCCGCAAGCAGCACGAGGAGGTGCCGAATACCTGCGGCGAGATCAACTCGATTTCGGCTCGCCGCGTCGGATTCCACGACCTGCGCCGCGCCGCGCAGCCGGTCCAAGAGATACGACCACGCGGGGGCCAGGTCGACGTGGCCAGAGTCCTCCGACAACGCCGCCTCGGCGATCGAGAACGGCAACCAGGCCAGCGGCTTCTTCGGGTCGCCCACGTTTCCCCGTTTCGGTCGTTTCTACCGGCCATTAAGTGAAAACCGTGTTTTCGCTTAACGCCGGATGACTATGGCACCCGCTGGCCGAGAATGTCAACGTTGCCTCTGCTCGCGGTAGGTTGACACCGTGACGCCTGCTTTCGCCGATCTCGCCAAGGCCCAATACATCCTGCTGACCACCTTCACCAGGGACGGCCGGCCCAAGCCGGTTCCAATTTGGGCCGCGGCCGACGGCGACCGGCTGCTCGTCATCACCGAAGCAAAGTCGTGGAAGGTCAAGCGGATCCGCAACACGCCGCGGGTGACGCTGGCCACCTGCACCTTGGGCGGCCGCCCGACGAGCGAGGCCGTCGAGGGCACTGCGGCCATCCTCGACAAGTCGCAGACGGGCGCCGTGTACGACGCGATCGGCAAGCGGTACGGCATCGTGGGCAAGGTATTCAACTTCTTCAGCAAGTTGCGCGGAGGCATGGAAAACAACGTCGGACTCGAGCTAAGAGTCGCGCAAGGCTAGAGCGCCGATGGGCACCGTCTTGATCCCGATCCCGGACCGTGACTTCGACCCGACCGAGGTCGCGGTCAGCTGGCGCGTGTTGACCCGCAACGGTCATCGGGTGATCTTTGCCACCGAAAGCGGCACACCCGGGGCGGCTGACGAGATCATGGTCACCGGCCGCGGGTTGGACATCTGGTCCGCGCTACCGGTATTGCGCGCCATCCCGGTAGTCGGCCTGATGCTGCGGGCAAACAAGGACGGCCGCCGCGCCTACCAAGAGATGGTGCGGTCGGTCGAGTACCAGCATCCCGTCAGCTGGTCTCAGGCCACCCTCGACGGCATCGACGCGTTGCTGTTGCCCGGCGGGCATCGCGCCCGCGGAATGCGCAGCTACATCGACAGCGACATACTGCAGCGGCTGGTCGTGGACGCCGTTGCCCGCGGGGTGATCGTGGCGGCGATCTGTCACGGTGTGCTGCTTGCGGCGCGCAGCGTCGATCCCGTCACAGGTCGTTCGGTGCTCTACGGACACAGGACCACGGCGTTGACGTGGGCAATGGAGCGCCTCGCCTGGCGGCTCACCCGGGTCACCCGATTCTGGGATCCCAACTATTACCGGACCTACACCGAGGAGCCCGGCCAGCCCGGCGGGTACATGTCGGTGCAGTCCGAAGTCACTCGCGCCCTTAAAGATTCGGCGGATTTCTGTGACGTCGTCCGCGGATCGCGGCACTGGTGGCTCAAGTCCTCTGGGATGGTGCGCGACACGGCGACCAACTCGCGGCCGGCATTCGTCGTTGACGACGGCAACTACGTGTCGGCGCGCTGGCCAGGCGATACCCATACCTTCGCCACCGTTGTGTCGCAGAAGCTGAAGTAGGCGCACATCGATCCAGCGCCGTGATGATGTCGGGACCATTTAGCCATCGTGGAAGCAGATACCATGGAATGGACTTGACCGATTTGCCAGATCTGTTCCATCAGTTGGTCCGTTTCGAAACAGAGCTTCCCGGTGACCGCCGTTCCTCCATCATCGAGCTCACTACAGCGGACGGCGCGTCTTGGCCAAGGCCGCCAAGGTGTTTGAGGACGAACTGCAGACCCGGGTCGTGTCGGCAGCGCCGGCCTGATCGCTGCAGCACTTCTACTCCACCGTCATCAAGCTGCGCGCGGCCAACATGAGAGGCGAGCAAGCGCGCTCGAGCGCCGAAAAGCGATCACCCACGCGCGCCATTGCCATTCGGTGCTCTACCCTGAGCGTCACACCGCTGCTATGTTTCCATGGAATGTATATTCGTCGACGCGGTTGCGTGCCGCGTTGCGGAGGTGGCTGACGTGTTGGCGGCCTGGTATGACCGACAGGGTCCCGCGGCAGACGTGCTGCAAGTTGGAGAGCTGCCGGATCCCGAACCCGGTCCGGGTGAGGTCCGGGTGCGAATCAACCTCTCTGGCATCAATCCCGGCGACACCAAAAAGCGCTCCGGCTGGCTGGGAACTCCGATGAGCTTTCCGCGGATCATCCCGCACAGCGATGGCGCCGGTGTGATTGACGCCGTCGGCGACGGCGTGGACAGCAGCCGAATCGGGCAACGGGTGTGGACCTATGGCGCGCAGTCCTACCGGCCGTTCGGCACTGCCGCGCAGCTGACCTGCGTCCCGCACCGGCAGGCCGTTCCGCTCACCGATGAAGTCTCCGATGAAATAGGCGCATGCCTTGGCATCCCAGGCATCACCGCACATCGGGCTGTGTTCAGCGACGGGCCGGTCGCCGGCAAAACTGTCCTGGTGCACGGCGTGCTCGGTGCGGTTAGTTCGCTGGCTGCCCAGCTGGCGCGTTGGGGCGGCGCCACCGTGATAGGCACCGTCGTTCATAGCAGAGACCTCGACAACGTCGACACGTCCGTGGTTTCCCATCCAGTCGCGCTGGAAAACGGCGACGCGTCAACTGCCGTCCGCGAGCATGCCCCCGACGGGGTGGACCGGATCGTCGAGGTGGCGTTATCCGACAACGCCGACCTGGACGCGGCGGTCGTGGCCAACGACGCGGTGATCGCCGCCTACGCGAGCCGCGCCGACCGACCGGAATTGCCCTTCTGGCCAATGTTGTTCGCCAACACCACACTGCGGCTCCTAGGCGGCGATGACTTCTCCGCTGAAGCCAAGCAGCAGGCCGGCAATGATTTGACAGCGGCCGCCCGAGCCGATGCGCTGAGGATCACCATCGCACCACCTCACCCGCTCGCCGAGATCGCCGCCGCGCACGACCACGTCGACAACGGACCCCGCAATGGCCGTGTCCTCGTTGCCATCCCGGGCTAAATCACGGCTTCGGTCGCATTGGCGGCTTCGAATCGTATGGACCCATTTGCTTAGCCGTGAAGGCGTAGGGGCTGTTCCTGTCGCGCATCAAGCCGGTGTTGATCACCATTGCCGTCTGCGGGTTCAGTGGGTAATTGCGCGGCGATTCACTCTCGAACAGGCCGCGGTTGAATTGCCCGGGAAAGTAGCCGGGGTCCACATACTCCTCGTACTGATGGGCCATCAGCGCCATAAGGTTTGCGGCCGAAAGGATTTGCGGCTTTGTCAGCCGTTTTCCCGCCATAGCGGTCACGCCGCCGACGAACATCGCGATGATGGCGCCGATACGCGGCCAGTGTGCGCGGTAGCGGTCTGACAACACTACGTCGCGGCCCGCGCCCCCAGATGCTCGCCGAAGAACGCGAAGACGCGGCTCCAAGCGTCGTCGGCCGCGGCCCGGTTATAGCCGAAACCCACGACGCGAAGCAGTGGTTGGATGGGGAGCTGGTTGGCGAAGCTGTGCCCCGCACCGGGATAGGCCTTGATATCGGCGGTGATGTGCTTGGCCGCGGTCACTTCGCGCAATTTGTTGGGAGCGCCGACGCCCAACGGGTCACGGTTTCCGAAGCTGGCCACGATCGGGCACGCCCCATCCAGCGTCTCGCTCAAGTTGCGCGGCAGTGGGTTGCCGTAGAACGGCGCAGAAGCGCCAAAACCTTTGGGCGACATAATGAGTGCGAAACCTCCGCCCATGCAGAAGCCGGCGATGCCGACCCGGCCGGAACATTCCGGCATCGACTGCAGGTGATCGCGAGCAGCCAAGATGTCATCGAGTGCGCGACCACGCTTGGTCAGCAGCTCACGCATGACCCTGGGGATGCATCGGGCGCGGCCACCCCGGGCGAACATATTCGGAGTGAGCGCCAGATACCCTGCCTGCGCGATACGCTGCGAGATCAGTGCATTATCCGGCCCGTAGCCGACCGCGTCGTGGATCACCACCACACCCGGCCACGGGCCTTTTCCCTGGGGAATGTCCAGCAGCGCATCGATTGGTCCGTCAGGGGCAGCGATCTGAATCGTCGTCATATCGTCATCTAACTGCAGCCGGGTTGCCCCTCACCAGGGGAACTCGGGCGTGATCCGCGGACGTTGGCGTCACATGCTGTCGCGGCTTTTGCTCGTCTACGCGGTCGTCGAGCTCGCGGTGATCATCGCGCTGGTTTCGACGATCGGGTGGGGCTGGACCCTGCTGGTGCTGCTGGCGACCTTCCTGCTTGGGTGGGGCCTCTTGGCGCCTATGGCCGGGTCGCATCTCATTCGCCAAGCCGGGCAATTGCGATCCGGCCTGACCGAACCGCGCAGTGCGGTGAGCGACGGCGCGCTGGTCACCCTCGGCACGGCGCTGGTGCTGGTTCCCGGGCTGGTCACCACGGTGTTGGGGCTGTTACTGCTGGTCCCGCCGATACGAGCCGTCGCCGGCCCTGGTCTGACCGGGATCGCCCTGCGTGGTTTGCGGCGGCGGGTACCGCTGATC
>DATKEW010000116.1:0-5773 GCA_035511785.1 Mycobacterium sp. | reverse complement strand
GCCGAGATCGCCATCAACTCGCCGCTGCTGGAACAATCCATGGAGGGTGCCCAGGGTGTGCTGATGTCGATCGCCGGCGGCAGCGACCTGGGTCTGTTCGAGATCAACGAGGCGGCATCGCTGGTGCAGGACGCCGCCCATCAAGAGGCCAACATCATCTTCGGCACCGTCATCGACGACTCCCTGGGCGACGAGGTGCGCGTCACCGTCATCGCGGCGGGCTTCGACGCGGCCGGCCCTGGCCGGAAGCCCCTCATCGGCGGCACCGCCGGGGAGAAGACCGGCGGCGCGCACCGAATCGAGTCGGCGAAGGCCGGCAAGCTCAGCTCCACGCTGTTCGAGCCCGTCGACGCCGTCAGCGTGCCGGTGCACACCAATGGTGCGACCTTGAGTATTGGCGGCGATGACGACGACGTCGATGTGCCGCCGTTCATGCGCCGGTAAGGGTCTCAGTTTGCTTGCCAGTGCGCGACAAACCGGCCGCGGCCGGATGTCGGGGCCGACTGGCCGACACGGATTTTCGGATACTGGTTACGTGAGTGTTCGCATCCGGCGGGTGACCACCACCCGCGCGGGCGGTGTCTCGGTGGCGCCGTTCGACACCTTCAACCTTGGCGACCATGTCGGTGACGACCCGGCAGCGGTGGCCGCTAACCGCGCCCGGCTGGCCGCCGCCATCGGCCTCGGCGCCGACCGGGTGGTGTGGATGAATCAGGTTCACGGGGATCGGGTCGAGGTGGTCGACGAGCCGCGGGATGCCGCCGTCGCCGACACCGACGCGCTGGTGACCAGCACGCCCCGACTGGCGCTGGCGGTGGTGACGGCCGACTGCGTGCCGGTGTTGCTGGCCGATGCGCGCGCCGGTGTGGCCGCGGCGGTGCACGCCGGTCGCGCTGGCGCTGCGCGGGGGGTGGTGGTTCGAGCGGTGGGGGCAATGGTGCGCTTGGGCGCGCAGCCCGGCGACATCTCGGCCCTGCTCGGCCCGGCGGTCAGCGGTCGTAACTACGAAGTGCCCGCGGCGATGGCCGACGAGGTCGAGGCAGCATTGCCGGGCAGCCGCACCACCACCGCGGCCGGAACACCCGGGCTCGACCTTCGGGCCGGAATCGCTTGCCAGCTAAAGGATTTGGGTGTCATCTCGATCGACATCGATCCGCGCTGCACGGTGGCCGACCCGACGCTGTTCAGTCATCGCCGGGGTGCGCCGACCGGGCGGCTGGCATCGCTGGTGTGGATGGAGTGACCGCCATGGCGGTGAACATGCCGGCCGAAGGAAACCGCGAATCGGAATTGACTCATGCGTTGGCGGCGGTGCGTTCGCGACTTGCGAGGGCCGCGGAAGCGGTGGGTCGCAATGTCGGCGGAATTGAACTTCTCCCGATTACCAAATTCTTTCCAGCAACCGATGTTGCGATTTTGTCTCGATTGGGTTGTCGCGGTGTTGGCGAATCGCGGGAGCAGGAAGCTTCGGCAAAGGTGGCCGAACTCGCCCGGTTGAGGGAGGCTTCCCCGCGCGCGGATTGGCGGGAAGTGCACTGGCACATGGTCGGCCAGATTCAGCGCAGGAAGGCCCGTTCACTGGCTCGCTGGGCGCACACCGCCCACTCGATTGACAGCGCGCCACTGGTGACCGCGCTCGACCGGGCGGTCGCTGCGACGTTGGCCGAGGGCCGTCGCGACCACCCGCTGCGCGTCTACGTCCAGGTCAGCCTCGACGGCGACACGTCTCGCGGCGGCGTCGATATCCACACGCCGGGGGCCGTCGACGAAGTCTGCGCGCGGGTCGAGGAGTCGGAAAGCCTGCAGCTGATCGGGCTGATGGGGATTCCGCCGCTGGGCTGGGACCCGGACGAGGCCTTTGACCGGCTTCAATTGGAGCACCGCCGGGTGTGCGAATCGCACCCGAACGCGGTGGGTCTGTCGGCCGGCATGTCCGACGATCTGGAAATTGCCGTCAAACATGGTTCGACGTGTGTGCGTGTCGGTACCGCGCTATTGGGCCCGCGGCGGCTACCGTCACCGTGAGTAGTCACTGTAGTCACACCTTCATCACAGACACCAATAATCCCAGGGGCTAGAAGGGGTCAACGCAATGAGCACACTGCACAAAGTCAAGGCCTATTTCGGTATGGCCCCGATGGACGACTACGACGACGAGTATTACGACGACCGTGCACCGTCCCGCGGCGTCCCGCGCCCTCGATTCGACGACGGGTATGGCCGCTACGAAGGGCGCGACTACGACGATCCGCGCGGCGAGCCGGACTATCCGCCGCCCAGCAGCTATCGCGGCGGCTACGGTGAGGAACCGCGCTACAGTCCCGTTCATCCCCGCGACTTCGAGCGGCCCGAGATGAGCAGGCCGCGCCTCGGGTCGTGGCTGCGCAGTTCCACCCGCGGCGCGCTGGCGATGGATCCACGCCGCATGGCGATGATGTTCGAGGAAGGCCACCCGCTTTCGAAGATCACCACACTGCGGCCCAAGGACTACAGCGAGGCCCGCACCATCGGCGAGCGGTTCCGCGACGGCACCCCGGTCATCATGGACCTGGTGTCGATGGACAACGCCGACGCAAAACGGCTGGTCGACTTCGCGGCCGGCTTGGCCTTCGCGTTGCGCGGCTCGTTCGACAAGGTCGCGACCAAGGTGTTCCTGCTGTCGCCGGCTGACGTCGACGTGTCTCCGGAGGAGCGTCGCCGGATCGCCGAAACCGGCTTCTACGCTTACCAATAGACACCTCTGCCCGACGAGGTAGCTGGGCCGGGCGCGCACCTGGGCGTGCGATCAGCCCCACACTTGATGTGTGTCGGCGCGTGAAGTCGGTACGCTGGCGATTGCCGCTCTAGCGTGCGGCGATTGTCATCTCATCGGTAAGGTCGGGGCTCTCGTTGGTGCTGTTCTTTCAGATCCTTGGGTTTGCGCTGTTCATCTTCTGGCTGTTGCTCATCGCTCGGGTCGTTGTTGAGTTCATCCGCTCGTTCAGCCGTGACTGGCGTCCCACCGGCATCACCGTGGTGATCCTGGAGATCATCATGTCGATCACCGATCCGCCGGTGAAACTGCTACGTCGGCTGATCCCACAACTCACCATCGGAGCCGTGCGCTTCGACTTGTCGATCATGGTGCTGCTGCTGGTCTCGTTCATCGGGATGCAACTGGCGTTCGGCGCCGCGGCGTGATCCACGCCGGCACGGGGCCACCCGGGTCCGGGCGACGGTTCGGCCACGGTTTGGCGTCGGTTTGATGCGCGCAATTCTAAAACCTAAGGGTTGGGATTTTATTGCTCTTGGTGTTTGAAATGGGTTCTTATTTATTGGGCTAATCGGCAACCGTCGGGTCTGGTGTGACAGGATGGACGACAGTTGCACAACGGCTACTACTGCGTTCTACACTTTCCAGAACGTTTGACAGGAACTTGAGGGGACGAACAATGCCGCTTACACCAGCCGACGTCCACAATGTGGCGTTCAGTAAGCCGCCAATCGGCAAGCGTGGTTACAACGAGGACGAGGTCGACGCCTTCCTCGACCTGGTGGAGAACGAGCTGACGCGGCTCATCGAAGAGAACTCCGATCTGCGTCAGCGGATCGAAGAGCTCGACCAGGAGCTGGCGGCCGGAGGCGGCGCGGGTGCCGGCTCGTCCGTCGCTGCTCAGCCCACCCTGGCGATTCCCGTCCCCGAACCGGAGCCCGCCAAGGCGGCGCCCGCGGCAGCGTCGGCGGGAACCAACGAGGAGCGGGCCATGAAGGCCGCTCGGGTGCTGAGCCTGGCCCAGGACACCGCCGACCGGCTCACCAGCACCGCCAAGGCCGAGTCGGACAAGATGCTGGCCGATGCCCGCGCCAATGCCGACCAGATCCTCAGCGAGGCCCGCAACACCGCCGACACCACGGTCACCGAGTCCCGGCAGCGTGCCGACGCAATGCTGGCCGACGCCCAGACCCGCTCCGAGACCCAGTTGCGCCAGGCCCAGGAGAAGGCCGACGCCCTGCAGGCCGACGCGGAACGCAAGCATTCCGAGATCATGGGAACCATCAACCAGCAGCGCACCGTGCTGGAAGGCCGCCTCGAGCAGCTACGCACCTTCGAACGCGAGTACCGCACCCGACTCAAGACCTACCTGGAATCTCAGCTCGAGGAGCTCGGCCAGCGTGGATCGGCGGCGCCCGTCGACTCCAGCGCTGATGCAGGTGGGTTCGACCAATTCAATCGGGGTAGTAACTAGCCTGCCAACCGTGGCGGACCGCGCGGGTGGCACGCTGGACCCGCACGTGACGTCCCGCCCGCTGGCTGGAGGATGACCAATGCTGATCATTGCGCTGGTATTGGCCCTGATCGGGCTTGTCGCGTTGGTGTTCGCGGTCGTCACCAGCAACGAGCTCGTGGCCTGGGTGTGCATTGGTGCCAGCGTCGTGGGCGTGGTGCTGCTGATCGTCGACGCATTGCGGGAACGCCAGCGGCGCGACGCGGGCGGCCAAGACGTTGACGAAGAAGACGAGACCGGGGACGGCGAGGACGCCTACGTCGATTACCCGGAGGAAGTCCCGGACGAGGGCGAACCCGCCGCCGTCGATGAGTCGGCACAAGACGCCGGAACCGAGGCGGGCGAGGAATCGGCGGTACGCGCCGAGGGCCGCGACGACCCGGCCAAGTAGAACTGCCTTTGAGCGGCCTTGACGCGCCTTGCGCCAGCTCAGCTGGCCGGCGTATTGAGCAGCTTGCGCACCTCATCGTCACTGATCTGGTGAAAATCGTCGTACACCTGTCCGACGGCCTCGAACGCGGGCGGCATGGTCGCGCACACCACGTCATCGGCTTCCCGCGCGAGCTCATGGCAGACCGACTCCGGCCCGACCGGGACCGCGACAACGATCGATTGCGGATTGGCGGCCCGCACCGCCCGGACCGCGGCCATCATGCTGGCGCCGGTGGCGATGCCGTCGTCGACCAGGATCACGATCTTGCCTTGCGGATCGGCGAGCGGGCGTCCACCCCGGTACGCTCGTTCGCGCCGCGCGAGCTCGACCGTCTCCATGTCGATCACCTGGCGCACCTGCTCGTCGGTGATGTGCAGGCTGGAAATCACGTTGTCGTTCATCACCACGCCGCCGCCGCTGGCCAATGCGCCCATCGCCAGCTCGGACCAGCGCGGCACCCCGAGCTTGCGAACCAGGAACACGTCCAGCGCGGCGTGCAGTGCGGAGGCGATTTCCCAGGCGACCGGCACGCCGCCGCGAGCCAGTCCGAGGACGAGCACATTGTCTTTGCCGCGGTAGGACGTCAGCTCCTCGGCCAGCGCGCGACCTGCTTCGCGGCGGTCGCGGAAAGTCCGCATCGCTGCCCGCCGGAGATAGCCACTCGGTGGGTTCATGGGTTTGCACTCCCGGCTATTGGCTTCTATCCAGCCTACGTGCGTCCGCAAGCGTGAAGAAACGTCTTGCCGAAGCCCAGGGCCCTGCGACAAACGCGCTGCGAGAAGGATGGTTGTTTGAACCTGAATTGCGTTGTGCACGAACAAGATCGAGAGGATCTGCGAGATGAGAGGGCGTTTGCACACCCACACGGCCGACAGTGTCACCCGGCACAGGGGTCTAAAAAGCGTCCGTCATCACACGGGTGTCCGAGGGGGGACTTGCCCACTAACCCTACGCATCGATTTGAGCTCCTAGGAGCAGCGCGGTGTTGTAGCGCATCAGGTCGTTGGGCCGGGTATGTGTCCACGCCATCCCAGAGCGCTCAAGTTGCTCTTCGGTCTGGCGGTGCCAGCGCGCC
>DATKEW010000115.1:0-2850 GCA_035511785.1 Mycobacterium sp. | reverse complement strand
GCACGCATGGCCTCGAGCCCGTCCACGGCCGTCGCGGAAATCGTGGTCCGCACCATGTAGCGCGGCTCCCACGCCGGCCAGGGCCGGCCGCGATGCATGGTCGCGCGGTTGTCCCACATCACCACGTCGCCCTTGCGCCACGAGTGCAGATAGCTTTCACCGGGGGCGGTCGCCGCTCCCACCAGCTCGGCGAGCAACTCCCGCGCCGCTTTCCGCTCCATGCCCTCGATCGCGGAGGTGTGCGATGCCATGTATAGTGCCTTGCGGTCATTGACCGGGTTCTTCCAAACAAGGCGCCAGCGTTGCGGCGGCAGCGCCGCCCGCTCCGCCGGGCTTGCGAGGTCGGGCGCGATCTTGCTGCGCGAATAGGCGTATTCGTGCCAGGCGAAGGAATTTTCCAGCCGCCGTTGCAACGCCGGATCGAGGCGCTCAAAGGCGAGCCGGGTGGAGACATACTCGGTCTCGCCCCCCAGCCCCGGAATGATGCGTGACGACAGCACCGAAGCGAGCGCCGGCACCCGCTTGAACGGACTGTCGGTATGCCAGAGCTGGTTCGCCTTGTTTTCCAACGCGAGCCGGTGATCGTCCAGCACTACGCTGCCCTTCTCGTCGAGGGTCTTGAGGATCACGAGGTTGGTGCCGTGGCCCTCCGAGCCCACCTTGGTGACCTCGAGCGGGCCGAAGCGGCGCGAGAAGGCAAGCTGCGCTTCATCGGTGACATCCTGGTCGCGAAGGACCAGAACTGAGTGTTCCTCGAACGCCGCGCGCACCGCCGCGTATGCGGCCTCGCTTGCCGCAACGTCGTGGATGGACACTCCGCGCAGTTCGGCGGCAAAGCCCGGACCCAACGGCACAATTTCCATCGGCGCCCTCCATCGCATTCCGGGTTTGAGCACGACTTTCCACCCAAAACGAGCCGCCGACAAGCAAGCCGGCTCACACGAGCTCGCAGCCTCGTCAAGCTTCGAGATCGGTGCCCTTGATCGGGTCATGGCAACCTCCTCTTGGACGCGCGGGTGCGGCGGGTGTTCGTCATCGGCTCGACCCGCCATGGCCAATTCCTCGTCGGGAGCGAGCCGACCTCGGTGTGCATCGCAATATCACCGTGCGGCAGCTCGAGTAGATATGCGCTAGTCGGCGACCACGCTTGCCGCATGACCTGGGGTCACTCGACGTTCTTCTGCGCCCGTTCCGGCGACGTCCCTGAGAACTGCCAGCACCCGCTCAGTGATGGCCGAATTGGCATTCGCCGCGCGCGCGGCGAGCAAGTCCACTCCGAGCGTGCTGGGAATCAGCGGGCGGTAGCAGACGCCCGCGATATCCAGGGCAGCGGTCGGGTCGGGCACAACCGCAACCCCGAGCCCGGCGGCGACCAGAGTCACCAGCGTGGAGGTCTCCGCGACTTCGTGGCGCACGCGGGGCACAAAACCGGCGTCGGCGCAGATGGCCGCCAGAACACTGTTCATCACCGAACGGCCACGCCCGGCATGGGCGACGAACTCCTCGTCGCGCAGATCGCTGACGCTGACTTCGCGACGTGCCGCGAGCGCGTGCCCGGCAGGCAGAGCGACAAGCAGCCGGTCGCGGCGCACCGTCTCCACCACCAGTCCGGATCGCGCCACTGGCGGCCGCAACAGCGCGAGATCAATCTCGCCGGTCGCCAACGCGCTGAGTTGGGCCGGTGCCAACATCTCACCGCGAAGACTCACGTCGACATCCGGCAGCGCCTCGCGCAACGAGCGCACCAACGCGGGCAGCAGCGAGTACGTTGCCGAGCCGACGCATCCGATGGCCAGGTGGCCTTCGGTGCCCTCGGCGATGCGCCGAGCTTGTTCCCCGGCGTCGTCGACCGCGTCGAGGATTGCCACTGCTCGCCGGAGGTAAGCCGCGCCCGCCGCAGTCAGCTCGACCTTGCGGGTGGTTCGCACCAGCAGGTCGACGCCTAGGTCGTGTTCGAGCACCCGGATCTGCTGGGAAAGCGGCGGCTGCGCGATGTGCAGCCGTTCGGCGGCCCGACCGAAGTGCAACTCCTCGGCGACGGCGCGGAAGTAACGAAGATGCCGCAGCTCCATCGACTAAGACTCTATCGCTCTTAATTAGCCCGAAATAGATATTTCACGATATGGCACCGGGTCAATAGAGTGAAATACATGGCCGTAAGCACCGACATCGTCATCTGCTCACCACTACGCACCCCGGTGGGCCGGATGGGCGGCGCCCTGGCACCACTGTCGGCGACTCAGCTGGCGACGCTGGTGCTGCGCGAACTCGTCCGCCGCACTGGCCTGGGCGAGGGCGACGTCGATGACGTCGTTCTCGGCCAGGGCTACCCCAGTGGCGAGTCGCCGGCGATCGGCCGTATCGCCGCGTTGGACGCTGGCCTCGGGACGGGCGTCCCGGGTTTGCAGATCGACCGCCGTTGCGGCTCGGGCCTGCAGGCGGTGCTGTACGCCGCAGCGCAGGTCGCCACCGGTGCTGCCCGGCTGGTGGTGGCCGGCGGCGCGGAGTCGATGTCTAACGTCGAGCACTACGCCCTGGGTCTGCGCGCCGGGGTGCGACAGGGCGGCATCGAGCTGATGGACCGCCTCGACCGGGCCCGCGAGACCGCGGGCGGCGCCAGCCACCCGGTGCCCGGCGGCATGATCGAAACCGCGGAGAACCTACGGAAGATGTACGGCATCACCCGCCGCGAACAGGACGAGCTTGCGGTGCGCTCCCATCAGCGCGCCGTTGCCGCCCACGACTCCGGGAAGTTCGCCGACGAGCTGGTCGCCGTCTCCATCGCCGGCAAGCGCGGCAAACCGGATACCGTGGTGGACCGCGACGAACACCCTCGAGCCGACACCACCG
>DATKEW010000114.1:0-2374 GCA_035511785.1 Mycobacterium sp. | reverse complement strand
GGGGTCCAGGCGGGTCATGCCGGCGGGCCTTGACAATTGGTGATGCCCATTTCACATCGAGTGCGCCAACAACACCCCGAGCTCTTTACCGAGGCCATCGGCCTCCACGCTCGAGAAGCTCGTCACTCACAGCCGCGTCGTCGTTGGCCGCCGGAATATGGCAGCTAAGCGGCTCAAGGCGATATGTAGCCCGCCTGGGGACTACTACCACGCGAGGTACCGTCGGCGGAGCAGATTCGACACGAAACATATTGGGGCACAGACTAATTCACGGGATCAACGCTAATTTCCCAACTCAGTTGGCGGGGAAATACAGGTCTGGCGTTTTGATGCCGTGTCTGTCCCGCCAATGCGGCTTGAGAACGATGCGGCCCTCAGATCAATCCGAGTTCGCGAGCACGGGCGACCGCATCGCTGCGATTGTGCACACCCAGCTTCTTGTATGCACGCTCGGCCGTTCTTACGGGCGCCGCCCTCGTCCGATAACCGCGGGACCGGGTTGGACGCGACACGATCTAGATGCTGTGCAACCGGCTCACGAAGGAGTGGGAATGAAAAAGGACCAAGCAGACGAATTTGAACAGGAACTGATGCAGCCGCTCGCACAGGCCCTCCGGACGAGGCTTGGTGATGCAGGGGACTCCTGATTACGACACTTGACCTCCGGCGCGTTGCGCCGCGCCGGGTTCGAGACGTTTTATCCAGCTCGACGGCGCGGTGCCGCTGCGGACCGGGTGGTCGCCAGTTAGCGCCGGGTGTGCGGACCCTTCTTGGTGTGTGACGTCATCTCTGACACGACTGAACGGCCTTCCCCACGTGGAGATTCTTGTGCGGCCGCCAGCAGAGCGCCGACAGCGTCGACGATGCCGGTCGCGATGTCGTTGACCGCGGGCGCGTTGTCGGGGCACACGCACACGCTGAGGTCCATCACGTCGCCGTGCGGGACCAGCGTGATGTTCAACCCGGCCCCTTCCACCAGCGGCGCCGCGGTGTGCATGCCGACGACCCTGGCTCCAGCGCAATAGCGCGCCGCCGGTGGCCCGGGAATACAGGAGACGATGCCGTGGCAGATCGGCGTGAGCCGCCGCGACAGGCCCAGTCCGGTGTAGAGCTGCATGCCGGTGTGCACGACGGTCGGCGGGATCAGCGAAGCGATGGTCGCGAAATCGACAGTCTTTTCGGTGTTGCTCCTGCTGGCGGTCGTCAGCCTTTCGGTTGCGGTATGCAGGTCGGTGAGGACCTGCACGGGGTCCTCGAGCTGCACCGGGATGCGGATCCGCCCCACGGTGAACTGGTTATCGATGGTGGTGGAATCGGCGGCTGGCAGCGCGAACGGCATCTGCATCAGCAGCGGATGGTCGGGAACGGTGTGGTGGCGTTGCAGCCAGGCGCGCAGCGACAGTGTGCAGGCGGCCAGGAAAACGTTGGTGATGCTGCCGCCGAACGCATTGTTGACCGTCTTCAGGTGGGCCAGCGGGATCGACGCGAAGGCCACCGCCCGCCGCTGGGTCAGCGGCGCGTTGAACACGGTGCGCGGCACCGGCCCGCTCATCGACGACGCCGTGTGCGGCAGCGGGTCGGGTTCGCCCGTGCCGCGCAGCCGGCGGGCCGCGGCCCGCAGCACACCGGGCACGGCCCCGGCGACCAGCCAAACGCCGGTGACTTGGTTCGCCAGAAGCTCCTGCATCGTGTCGGTAACGAGCTCGCCGATGGAGGGCTGCGTGCCCAGGCTCGGCTCGGGCGGCAGATGGCTGCTCGGGTCGTCTCGCGGACCGATAGTCAGTAGCCGCGGCCAAACGGACGCCACCCCGGCGATCCCATCGCTTATCGCCGGTGACATCTTCACCGCCAACGCCCACCGGCCGCCCGCCAGACCGTCGATGCTCCACGCCTCCCACAGTGGTTTGTCGCGATCCAGCCGCCCGGCGGTCAGCCCCGCGATCAGGTCGGCGAACTCGCGCCGGCCGCCGGGAGCAGGAACCGTGGCGCGGTGAATCTGGGGAGTCGGGTCATAGTCGTCGATCTCGGCCCACACCGGCTGGCCCAATCCCAGCGGCTTGCCCACAAGCCGGCAGCGGAAGCGCGCCAGCTGCGGCAGCGCCGAACCCACCAGCTCGTGTAGCCGCTGATGGCTGAGCTGATCGGATGCCTCGAGGATGATCAGCGCGGCGGCGTGCGCCGGCATCGTCGAACTCTCGGTGTGCAGCGACACCGCACCTATCCCCGACAATCGGCTGACCATCAGCGCGTCCCGCCTCCGCCGTGGTGGCGTTCGACGATCATTCCTTCCGGGACAACTGTAGATCGATCCGTCCACCCGTCGTGGCCAGGCTCCGATGGGCGGACAGATCGATGCGCGGGTTGGACCGACTAA
>DATKEW010000113.1:0-7354 GCA_035511785.1 Mycobacterium sp. | reverse complement strand
TCCCACGGGTCGCCCGGACACCAGTGATGGTGATATGTGGGTGCAGCAGGAGGCGCCGCCTGCGCGACCCCCGCGGTCACCCCCAGTGTGGACAAGGCCACGCCGCCGGCTGCCAGCGCGCCGGTGCACAGGCGAAGCCACGATCTTGTTTGCGTGTTTGGTGTCCACGTTCGGCAACTTTCCCCGTAAGAACCGGCCCGAAACCCCTTCCATCGTTTTGCCTGAGCCTCAAATCCGGCTCATAACTGCGGCTTATGTGGCGCTTACGTTGCGCGGGGCGAAGACCGCCCGACCGCCATCACATTTTGCCTGGTCAGCCGCACCGTCGGGCCAGCCGTTTTTGACGGCGGCGTCACGTTACGGGCGCTTGGAGTCGCAGGACGAAGACCCCCTCCCGGACGGCCGGGCCGAACACCCTGATCGGTGCGACCGCTGAACCGTCCCGCTGAATAAGCCGTGGCAATAACTGCGGCGCCGTCGTGGTTCATACTGATTGCAACGCCGGGCTCCGCATGTGGGCACTTACGACAGCAAGGTAGCCAAGATGACGAGGTTGGACTCCGTTGAGAGGGCGGTTGCCGACATCGCGGCCGGTAAGGCCGTCATCGTCATCGACGACGAGGAGCGCGAGAACGAAGGCGACCTGATCTTCGCCGCGGAAAAGGCGACACCGGAGATGGTGGCCTTCATGGTCCGTTACACGTCGGGATACCTGTGCGTACCGCTGGACGGCGCGATCTGCGACCGGTTGGGTCTGCTGCCGATGTACGCGGTGAACCAGGACAAGCACGGAACCGCCTACACCGTCACCGTTGATGCGAGAAATGGTGTTGGCACCGGAATTTCGGCTTCCGATCGGGCCACCACGATGCGGCTACTGGCCGATCCCACCAGCGTCGCTGAAGATTTCACCCGCCCCGGTCACGTGGTTCCGTTGCGCGCCAAGGACGGCGGCGTGCTGCGGCGTCCCGGCCACACCGAGGCCGCTGTGGATCTGGCCCGGATGGCGGGGCTGCAACCCGCGGGCGCCATCTGCGAGATCGTCAGCCAGAAAGACGAAGGCGCGATGGCCCAGACCGACGAATTGCGGGTGTTCGCCGACGAGCACGATCTTGCCTTGATCACCATCGCCGACCTGATCGAATGGCGGCGCAAACACGAGAAGCACATCGAGCGGATCGCCGAGGCCCGTATCCCGACTCGTCACGGCGAGTTCCGCGCCATCGGCTACGCCAGCATCTATGAGGACGTCGAACACGTGGCGCTGGTCCGTGGCGATATCGCCGGGCCGAACGGCGAGGGCGACGACGTATTGGTGCGCGTGCACTCCGAGTGCTTGACCGGTGACGTCTTCGGCTCACGTCGCTGCGACTGCGGACCTCAACTCGACGCGGCGATGGCGATGGTCGCGCGCGAGGGACGCGGCGTGGTGCTCTACATGCGTGGCCACGAGGGCCGCGGCATCGGCCTGATGCACAAACTGCAGGCCTACCAGCTGCAGGACGCCGGCGCCGACACCGTGGACGCAAACCTCAAGCTCGGATTGCCCGCCGATGCAAGGGATTACGGAATCGGCGCGCAGATCCTCGTCGACCTGGGAGTCCGCTCGATGCGGCTGCTGACCAACAACCCGGCCAAGCGGGTCGGTCTGGACGGGTACGGTTTGCACATCATCGAGCGCGTGGCGCTTCCGGTGCGGGCCAACGCGGAGAACATCCGCTACCTGATGACCAAACGCGACAAGATGGGCCACGACCTGGCCGGACTGGATGACTTTCACGAATCCGCCCATTTGCCAGGTGAATTCGGTGGTGCTTTGTGAGCGGTGGCGCCGGTGTGCCGGAGATACCGGCGCTTGACGCATCCGGCGTGCGGCTCGCCATCGTCGCGAGCACATGGCACACGGAAATCTGCGATGCACTGCTGGCCGGCGCGCAGAAAGTGGCCGCCGAGTCGGGCGTCGACAATCCGACAGTGGTCCGCGTGCTCGGCGCGATCGAGATCCCGGTGGTGGCCCAGGAGGTCGCCCGCAGCCACGACGCCGTCATCGCTCTGGGTGTCGTGATCCGTGGCCAGACACCGCATTTCGACTATGTTTGCGATGCGGTGACCCAGGGCCTGACCCGGGTCTCACTGGATGCTTCGACGCCGGTCGCCAACGGGGTACTGACCACCAACAACGAGAAACAGGCGCTGGATCGGGCCGGGCTTCCGACTTCGGCCGAGGACAAGGGGGCCCAGGCGGCCGCGGCGGCCCTGGCCGCCGCGCTGACCTTGCGTGACCTGCGCGCTCGGTCGTGACTCCGCCCAACCGCGAGGTCTGGGATGTCGAGCTGCGCCCCCACCGGACGCCGTTATTCGTTTACACCGCAGCGTTTCTGATCGCGGCGGTGCACATCGCGGTCGGCCTGCTGCTCAAAATCAGGTCCAGCGGGGTGATCTTCCAGACCTCCGACCAAGTGGCGATGGCCGTCCTGGGTCTCATCATCGCCGGCGGCGTGCTGTTGTTCGCGCGGCCGCGGCTGCGGGTAGGGCCGCCCGGGCTTTCGGTGCGTAATCTGTTGGGCTACAAGCTAATTCCGTGGCCCGAGGTGGTCGGTGTGTCGTTTCCGGCCGGTCACCGCTGGGCGCGAATCGATTTGCCCGACGACGAGTACATCCCGGTGATGGCGATCCAGGCCGTCGACAAGGACCGCGCTGTGGACGCCATGGACACCGTGCGGTCGCTACTGGCGCGATATCGGCCGGACCTGCGCACGGGCTGACGACCCTTCCGAACCGAACATTCGTTCGATCGCGCGGGCGTCAGATCCCGAAGCAGATATGGAGGATTCGCAGCGGCGCGCAGATGCCGACCGAGACGTATGGCCTGGGGCCGTACCAGGCGGGCGGCGGAGGCGGCGGTGGCGGAGCGAGCGGTGGTGGCTCTGTGACAGCCGGAGCGGGCGGTGGTGGCTGTGCGACAACCACGCACGTATCGGCGGCGCGAGGACGGCCGGGACGATGAGTGCCAAACGATTGGCTATGCCGATCATCACAAATCTCCGTGTACCGGGATTTAGCTTCAGCGGCGTTTGCTGCAATAGGGCCGAAAGCGCTTCCGCGGGGGACCGATGGGGCGGTTACCGTCTTTGATGCCGCCGCGACACCCGATCCCGACGAGCCACCACCCTTTTAGTGGCTACTAGCCTGGATACGTGCCAGATCCCGCGATGTATCGCCCCGCGCCCGGGTCCATCCCGGTCGAGCCTGGCGTCTATCGATTCCGGGACCCGCGCGGGCGAGTCATCTACGTCGGCAAGGCCAAGAGCCTGCGTAGCCGGCTGACGTCATACTTCGCCGACGTCGCCGGCCTGCATCCACGGACCCGCCAGATGGTGACCACCGCGGCCAAGGTCGAGTGGACGGTGGTCAACACCGAAGTCGAGGCGCTGCAGCTGGAATACAACTGGATCAAGGAGTTCGATCCGCGCTTCAACGTTCGCTACCGCGACGACAAGTCCTATCCCGTCCTGGCCGTCACCCTCAACGAGGAGTTTCCCCGGCTGATGGTCTATCGCGGCCCGCGGCGCAAGGGCGTGCGCTATTTCGGGCCGTACTCGCACGCCTGGGCAATCCGCGAAACGCTGGATCTGCTGACCCGCGTGTTTCCGGCGCGAACCTGTTCGGCCGGAGTGTTCAAGCGGCACAAGCAGATCGACCGTCCGTGTCTGCTCGGCTACATCGACAAATGCTCGGCGCCGTGCGTCGGCAGGGTCACCGCCGAGCAGCATCGCCAAATCGTCATGGACTTTTGTGACTTCCTCTCCGGCAAGACCGACCGGTTCGCCCGCGAGCTGGAACAGCAGATGAACGCCGCGTCCGAGCGGCTCGATTTCGAACGGGCCGCGCGGCTTCGCGACGACCTGTCCGCGCTGAAGCGGGCCATGGAGAAGCAGGCCGTGGTGCTCGGCGACGGCACCGACGCCGACGTGGTGGCCTTCGCAGACGACGAGCTCGAGGCGGCGGTGCAGGTGTTCCACGTTCGCGGCGGGCGGGTTCGCGGCCAGCGCGGGTGGATCGTCGAAAAGTCGGGGGACCCTGGTGATTCGGGCCAAGAACAGTTGGTCGAGCAGTTCCTCACGCAGTTCTACGGCGAACAGGCGGAGCTGGACGGCGCGGCCGACGAATCCGCCAACCCGGTTCCCCGCGAGGTGCTGGTGCCGTGCCTGCCGTCCAACGCCGACGAGTTGTCCAGCTGGCTTTCCGGCCTGCGCGGATCCCGGGTTGCGCTGCGGGTGCCGCGCCGCGGGGATAAGCGCGCGCTGGCCGAAACCGTGCAGCGCAACGCGAAAGAAGCACTGCAGCAACACAAGCTGAGGCGTGCCGGCGACTTCAACGCCAGATCTGCTGCGCTGCAAAATATTCAGGACGCCCTGGGCTTGGCCGATGCGCCACTACGCATCGAGTGTGTCGACATCAGCCACGTGCAGGGCACTGACGTGGTGGGCTCGCTGGTGGTGTTCGAGGACGGCCTGCCGCGCAAATCGGACTATCGTCACTTCGGGATCCGGGAAGCGGCCGGGCAGGGACGCTCCGACGACGTCGCCTCCATCGCCGAGGTCACCCGCCGCCGGTTCATGCGGCACCTGAGCGACCAGAACGATCCGAATATGCTTTCGCCGGAAGGAAAATCGCGCCGGTTCGCCTACCCGCCCAACCTATACGTCGTCGACGGCGGCGCGCCACAAGTCAACGCGGCCAGTGCCGTGCTCGACGAACTCGGCGTCACCGACGTCGCGGTGATCGGCCTGGCCAAGCGGCTGGAAGAGGTGTGGGTGCCGTCCGAGCCGGAGCCCATCATCATGCCGCGCAACAGCGAGGGACTCTATTTGCTGCAGCGGGTGCGTGATGAGGCGCACCGGTTCGCCATCGCCTACCATCGCAGCAAGCGATCCAAGCGAATGACCGCCTCGGCGCTGGATTCGGTGCCAGGATTGGGAGAACATCGCCGCAAGGCGCTGGTAACGCATTTCGGCTCGTTAGCCCGCCTCAAGGAGGCCACCGTCGACCAGATCACTGCCGTTCCGGGTATCGGCGTGGCAACCGCCACGGCCGTCCTCGAGGCGCTGCGACCGGAGCAACCCGGAGATTCGGGATGACGAGGCACGGCGACTTGGCGGAGGGTCACCGGGGTGATGCCGCAGCCGGTATTGACGTTGTCCTGGTGACCGGTTTGTCCGGGGCCGGGCGGGGTACAGCGGCCAAGG
Source organism: Mycobacterium sp. (assembly GCA_035511785.1). GTDB lineage: Bacteria > Actinomycetota > Actinomycetes > Mycobacteriales > Mycobacteriaceae > Mycobacterium. The sequence goes on along the minus strand of DATKEW010000113.1, from coordinate 2,105 downwards.
TGCTCGAGGACCTCGGCTGGTATGTGGCCGACAACCTGCCACCCCAGCTGATCACCCGGATGGTGGATTTCGGGTTGGCGGCCGGATCCCGGATCACCCAGCTTGCGGTGGTGATGGATGTCCGGTCACGGGGATTCACCGGCGATTTGGACTCGGTGCGCACCGAACTGGCCACCCGCAACATCACCCCGCGCGTGGTTTTCATGGAGGCATCCGACGACATGTTGGTGCGCCGCTACGAACAGAATCGCCGGAGCCATCCGCTACAGGGTGAGCAGACCCTGGCCGAGGGCATCGCGGCCGAGCGCAGGATGCTGGCTCCGGTTCGCGCCACCGCCGACCTGATCATCGACACATCGACACTGTCGGTGCGGGGCCTGAGGGAAAGCATCGAACGCGCCTTCGGCGGCGATGCCGGCGCGACCACCAGTGTCACCGTCGAGTCGTTCGGCTTCAAGTACGGCCTGCCGATGGATGCCGACATGGTCATGGACGTGCGATTTCTGCCCAACCCGCACTGGGTGGACGAGTTGCGCCCGCTCACCGGCCAACATCCCGCGGTGAGCGATTACGTGTTGGGTCAGCCCGGCGCGGCTGAGTTCCTCGAGGCTTACCATCGATTGCTATCTCTGGTTGTCGAGGGCTACCGCCGGGAGGGCAAGCGATACATGACGGTCGCCATTGGCTGCACCGGCGGTAAGCATCGCAGCGTCGCGATCGCGGAGGCATTGATGCAGCTGCTGGGGAGCAACGCGCAGCTGTCGGTGCGGGTGCTGCACCGGGATCTGGGTCGCGAATGAGCCCACCACATAGCGAGGGCATCGTTGCGCTGGGCGGCGGGCACGGCTTGTACGCGACGCTGTCAGCAGCCCGCCGTCTGACTCCCTACGTCACCGCCGTGGTGACCGTCGCCGACGACGGTGGCTCTTCGGGCCGGCTGCGTAACGAACTCGATGTGATCCCACCCGGCGATTTGCGAATGGCTTTGGCGGCGTTGGCATCCGACAGCCCGTATGGACGACTGTGGGCGACCATCCTGCAGCACCGATTCGGCGGCAGCGGCGCCCTGGCCGGGCATCCGATCGGCAACCTGATACTTGCCGGCCTCAACGAGGTGCTGGCCGATCCGGTCGCCGCCCTCGACGAGCTGGGCCGCATCCTGGGCGTCAAAGGCCGGGTGTTGCCGATGTGCCCGATCGCGCTGCAGATCGAGGCCGACGTCTCCGGCCTGGAGGCCGACCCGCGGATTTTCCGGCTTATCCGCGGCCAGGTGGCGATCGCGACCACACCGGGCAAGGTGCGTCGGGTGCGGCTGCTGCCCGCCGACCCGCCGGCGACCCGGCAGGCGGTGGACGCCATCATGGCTGCCGACCTGGTGGTGCTGGGGCCCGGGTCCTGGTTCACCAGTGTGATCCCGCATGTGCTGGTACCAGAACTTGCCACGGCGCTGCAGTCCACCGCCGCCCGCCGTGCCCTGGTGCTCAACCTGGTGGCCGAGCCGGGGGAGACGGCGGGATTCTCGGTGGAACGCCACCTGCACGTGCTGGCCCAGCATGCGCCCGGGTTCACCGTCCACGACATGATCATCGACGCCGAACGAGTCCCGGGCGAGCGGGAGCGGGAGCAACTGCGGCGCGCCGCAACGCTGCTACAGGCCGAGGTCCACTTCGCCGACGTGGCCAGACCTGGTACACCTTTACATGACCCGGGCAAGCTCGCGGCGGCCCTCGACGGGGTCCGAGTGGGCCCCAAGGCCCCGGGAGTGCCTTCGTCTACGGCCACCGCAGAGATTCGGGTCGACGGCGATAGTCCACAAACCGGCGTGCATGGACCGGCTGGCAGGGGACCGAGGGGTGACGACGCGTGGCGATGACGACCGAAGTCAAGGACGAGCTGAGCCGCCTGGTAGTGAAGTCGGTCAGTGCGCGTCGGGCAGAAGTCACGTCCCTGCTGAGGTTTGCCGGTGGGTTGCACATCGTGGGCGGCCGGGTTGTCGTCGAGGCCGAAGTGGACCTGGGCAACATCGCGCGACGCCTGCGCAAGGACATCTTTGACCTCTACGGCTACAACGCCGTGGTGCATGTGTTGTCGGCCAGCGGAATTCG
>DATKEW010000112.1:0-13641 GCA_035511785.1 Mycobacterium sp. | reverse complement strand
ACCGCGTGTTCGCGTACCAGGGCGCATAGTCGCCACTGGCCCGGCACGCCCTTGAGTGCGTACTCGCCGCGGTCGGCGAACCGGTGCCGTGAGCCGGTGACGATGTCGCGCACCGTCGAGGACACCAGCACCTCGCTGGGTCCGGCCTGCGCCGCTACGCGCGCGGCGATGTGCACCGCCATGCCGGCGACATCGGCGCCACGCACCTCGACTTCGCCCGCGTGAATGCCGACCCGCACCTCGATGCCGAGCACCCGCACGGCTTCGAGGATTTCGTCGGCGCAGGCAAGCGCCGCGCTGGGGCTGCTGAACGTCGCAACGAATCCGTCTCCGGCGGTGTTGACTTCATGCCCTCCGAATCGCTGCAGTTCGTGGCGCACGATGGAGTCGTGCCTGTCCAGCAGGTCGTGCCACCGGTCGTCGCCGAGCAGGGCGGCGCGCTCGGTGGAGCCGACGATGTCGGTGAACACGATGGTGGTCAGCAGGCGCTCGGACTCGGACGCGCCGCGCACGCCGGTGATGAACTCCTCGATCTCGTCGAGCATCGGCCCGGTGTCGCCGACCCAGTACACCGCATCTTCGCCCGCCAGCTCGACCAAGCGTGATCCGGCGATGCGCTCGGCAAGGTAATGAGCCTGCTCGACAGGGCTAAAACGCGGGTTGTCGCGATGCAGGATCAGCGTCGGCACGGCGATGCGTTCGAGCGTGTCGCGGACATCGGCCTCCCTGATTTTCTTGATGAAGGCACGCGCCATGCTGGGAGACGCAGCCCGGTTGCCGGCCATATCCCACCACGAGCGGAACGCGTCGTCATTAGCGACGGAGGGGGCAATGATGCCGAGCACGTCGAAACCCCGCTCGACGGCATCCGGCTCGATCCCGATCGTCGTGAATGGATCGCTGGCGCCTACCTCGGCGCCCATCGGGTAGTCCGGCGCAGAAAGCGTGCGCGCAGCGCCGTTGATGAGCACCAGGTTGTCCACCCGCTGGGGGTAGTCGGCCGCGAGAACGAGTCCGGTCAACGAAGTGAAACCCGGGGCAAGAATCGTTGCCCGTTCGCATCCGACCGCGTCCATCACCGCGATGGCGTCTTGTGCCCAGAACTTCGGCCCGAGCATGTCCAGCGAGGGAACGCGCGACGACAGACCAATCCCGCGCTGGTCGAACCGGATCACTCGGGCGAAGGACGCCAGGCGTCGATGAAACCGGTACATCGACGGCTCCATGTCGACGGAGTCAATCGGGATTAGTGGCCCGGGCAGCACGAGCAGGTCGACCGGGCCATCGCCGAAGACCTGATAGGCGATGTCGGTCTCGCCGCAACTGGCGTACCGGGTCCGGGGAGCCAGCACCACGGTTCAAGGCTAGTTCAGGGCGCCGACAGGCGAAAAACGAGCTAGCGCCCGGCATTGCCGATGATCGGGACCAGATAGCGGGCGGCGTACTCCCGCACGGCCGTGGGATCCGACGTGTCGAGCCGGTCGGTGGGAAAAACGATGATGCCAAGCGCGACACGCGGCAGGATGTCGGCGATGTTCGCCAGGTCGGCATCGGGCATCGCGGCCGCGCATCGGCGCAGGGTGTGCGCGATTCCGTCGGCGAATTGGCCAATCGGGAAGACGTGTGATCGGGAAAAGAGCCCGAACAGCTCGGGTTTGCTTTCGACGATCCGCGAATACAGCGGCGAGTCGTTGACCAGGCGCACGCCGAGCGCAAACGCCTCGATCACGGCCTCTTGCGGATTACGGCCGGTGGTGGCCCGATCGAGCGTGGTGAAGAAGATCTCGGCCTCACGCCACACCACCTTTTCGAATAGGTCGTCTTTGGTGGGAAAGCGCCGGTAGATCGCACGGCTGGCTTCGCCAGGTGGTGCGCACCGTTGCCGCGCCGCCGCCGACACAAAGGCGGCGCGCGAAAATTGGTGGTTAGCCGGATTCGCGGCGGGGCATTCCGCTACGTCAGTCGATCCAGCCGGCCGCAGTGAAGCCCGAAGGAGGAAACCGCGATGCAGATGACGGGCAATACCGTACTGGTCACCGGCGGTGGTACCGGAATCGGCCGCGGCTTGGCCGAATCGTTGCACCGGTTGGGCAACCAGGTAATCATTGCCGCCCGGCGCAGCGAGCCGCTGCAGGCTGTCGCGAAGGAAAATCCGGGCATGCAGGTTTTGTCGCTGGACCAAGGTGACCCGGCCGATATCCGGCGATTCGCAACCGAGCTGACGGACCGCTATCCAGACCTCAACGTTGTGGTCAACAACGCCGGCATTCAGCGGGTTGAGGACCTCACCGGCAGTAACGTCGGCTTGGCCGAGCAGACCATCGCAATCAATCTATTGGGTCCGATCCGGTTGACCTCGGCCTTGCTGCCATCGCTGCTGAGGAGGTCGCGTGCGGCGATCGTCAACGTCACGTCGGGCCTGGCATTCGTGCCCAGCGCGCTCACACCGACCTATTGCGCCACCAAGGCAGCGCTGCACTCTTACACCCAGTCGTTGCGTTTTCAGCTGCGCGACACCCCGGTCCAGGTGATCGAAATCATTCCGCCGCACGTGCAGACCGCCTTGCAGGGCGAGCACGGATTCGACCCAAACGCGATGCCGCTCGATGAATATGTCACCGAGACGATGACACTGCTGCACACCGAGCCACAGGCGGATGAGATCGTCGTGGAGCGTGTCAAGGCGTTCCGGTTCGCCGAACGCGACGGTTTCTACAACGACATCTATCCCGTCTTCAACGAGGCGGTGACGGCGGCACTCCGGCGGGCGGGCAGTTGAGGGAGGACATCGATGCGTGCCTTGATGGTGGGGGCAACGGGTCGCCATGCCCACCTGGTGTTGCGTGCGCTGACTGAACGAAGCGTCGAGGTGCGCGCGTTGGTCCGTACTGAGGAACGGGCACAGGTAGCCCGGCGTAACGGCGCCGAGGAGACGGTTATCGGCGACCTGACCGAACCGGCCACCCTCGCCGACGCGGTCGCCGGAATGGAGGGTGTCTTCCACATCGGCCCTGCGCACGCGGCGGCCGAGGCGGATATGGGACTGGCGATGGTCGAGGCGGCTCGGGCCGCTGGTGTGCGAAAGTTCGTATTCTCCGGGGTAATTCACCCGTCAATTTCGGCGATGACGAATCACGCTGCCGCAAAACTGCCCGTGGAGGATGCGCTCTACGGCTCCGAACTGGATTTCACGGTGCTGCAGCCGGCGCGCTTCATGCAGAATTTCGAGCTGTCCTGGAATGACGTCGTTGCGCACGACCGGTTGGCTCAGCCGTACTCGCTGTCAGCGAAGATGTGCTCGGTGGACTACCGCGACGTCGCGGAGGTCGCCGCGATGGCGATGACCGGTAACGAGCTCAGTTACGGCACATTCGAACTGTGCGCGCCGGGGATGCAAGACGGCTACGAGACCGCCGCGATGCTCACCGAGGTGCTCGGACGGATGATCACCGCGGTGCGGATTCCTTTGGACCAGTTCGCGTCACAATTGCCCGAAGGGCCATTCCGCGACGGCATGACGCGCATGATGGCGCACTACGATCGGCACGGTCTGCCCGGTGGCAACGCGGTGACATTGCGCGCAATCCTCGGTCGTGAACCTCGAAAGCTCAAGGAGTACTTCCAAGAGCTGGCTTCTCGCTGAAAACCTTGCAGTCGCACAGAATTTGCCGTGCCATGGGGCAACGTTCAGCCTCTGTATGCCCAGCGGGTGGGGCAGGCGTGGCGGACCGGTCGGTGATGGGACAGGATCGGTGCCATGGCCTCCGTTGATTCCTCGGTCGATTTTTCGCTATTAGACGTTCCCAGGACGGTACCCGTTGCAGATCCCGAGGCCTACCTACGAGCCGCGATCGCCTGGCACTTCGGCGAGGACACCGGTTCCCCGTTCTGGTTGCGGATTGCGCAGACGCTGGACTTCAATCCGTTGACCGATATCCAGACCTTCCCTGATCTGCGCGTGTTTCCCAACCTGGTCAACGAGCTGCGCAGTGTCCCGGTCGAGGACCTGATTCCGCGGGGCTATGGCTCCCAGGGATCCCAAGCGCCACTGCCCCAGATATTCGAATCCGGTGGCACCACCGGGCCGCCGAAACGGACTGCGCAACTGCCGGATTGGATTGCGCAGGTTGTGCAATGGCAAACCGAGGACTTCGCCACCGGCGGCTTTCTGCCGGGCCAGGGCTTCCTGTGCCTGATGCCCAGCGGGCCCCACGGTGTGGGCTATTTCTCCCGGTTGGTGTCCGAGCGGCTCAGCTCGGTGTTCCACCCGATCGACATCGATCCCCGCTGGGTCAAAAAGATCGCCGCGCGCAATGCGGTCCACGAGGTCGCGGCCTATGTCGACCACGTCATCGAGCAGGCGGTGTGCATTCTGCAGACGCAGAACGTTGCCAACTTGCACACCACCCCGCCGCTACTCGAGGCGATCGCCCGCGACGAGCAGGTGGTGGACCTGGTAAACGCCAAGATCCGCTACCTGTTGCTCAGCGGCGCGCACGTGGACGCCGATACGCTTGACCTACTGCGCGACATCTTTCCGGAAACGACGATCACCATGGCCTTCGGCAGCACCATGGTCCTTTCGCAAGCGATCACCCGAACCACTGACGGCGACTCGTTCGTATTCGACCCGCGCACACCGTACGTCGTGTTCTGGGTGGTCGACCCCGACACCGGAGAACAAGTGCCATACGGACAGCTCGGGCAGGTGGTGATGAACCACATCAGCAAAGGAATGTTCATACCAAACAACCTGGAACGCGATATGGCAATCCGGATGCCGGGGCCCGCAGGGCAAATCAGCGATTCAGTCAGTGCGGTGCGGCCGGTTGCTACCTTCGAGGGCGAGGCCGTCATCGAAGGTGTGTACTGAGATGAGTGCCGAAACGCCCAGTGTAACCGCTGATTTAGTGCCTATCGACGCGCTCGGCCCCAGCGGCGAGTATCGGACCCGCAACCGAGAAGTCATCAACACCATAGCGGGTGTGCCGGTTGCCGAATTGAGTTTGGTGCCGCCGCTGTATGTTTCGCGCACCATCGGCGCGCAACGCAAGGTCCGGCCGCTGCCGGTCGTTCAGCGCGAAGCAGCTCTGGCCCACGCGGCCGATGTCTTTGCCGGCGCCGTTATCGGCGGACTGGACTTCGATGCGTATGTCGGCCTGGCCAGCCGGATTTCAGGGCTGCCGATCGCGGTTACCCGCACCGGGGCCCGCAGCGTGGCCGACGCGGTCGCCTCGGCATTCGATGCGGTGCGGCCGGCGCGGCCCATCGGTGCGGCCGTCGACTGGCGCGAAGAGCGCACCCGCAACGGAAGTGCGATATGGGCGCGGCGCGGCGAGGTGTTCGCGGTCCACGCCGCCGGGAACGGCCCGGGCGTGCACGGCCTGTGGCCCCAGGCGCTCGCGCTGGGTTACCGAGTCGCGGTGCGCCCGTCGCGCCGCGAGCCCCTGACCGCATACCGGCTGGTAAACGCCCTGCGCGACGCGGGATTTCGCCCCGAGGATGCGGTGTATCTGCCGACCGACCATGGCGGGGCTGACGAGATAGTCCGGTCGGCCGACGTCGCGATGGTGTACGGGGGCCAGGACGTCGTGGACAAATATGCCAACGACCCGACGGTGGTGGTGAATGGACCGGGGCGAGCGAAGATTCTGATCACCACGGACCGGGACTGGCTTGATTACATCGACCTCATCGTCGACTCGATCGCAAACCTGGGCGGGATGGCGTGCGTCAACACCACCGCGGTGCTCTATGAGGGCGATCCCGGCCCACTGGCTCAGGCGATCGCCGAGCGGTTGGCGACGATAGAGCCGCTTCCCACCGAAAACGAGCGAGCCATCCTGCCCACCCAACCCATCGACAAGGCCCGCGCCCTGTCGAGCTATCTGGCGGTCAAGGCAGCTGGAACGACGCCGCTGCTCGGCGCCGATCAGGTGGTCGCTCCCGTTGGTGACGGCTATGCCGCGCTGCGGCCGGCCGTGCATCTTATGGCCGAGCCCGACGTCGACAAGCTCAACATCGAGCTGGCCTTCCCGTGCGTCTGGGTATCGCCCTGGTCACGCGATGCCGGCATGGAGCCGCTGCGGCATTCGCTGATCGTCACCGCGATCACCGGCGACGAAGAGTTGATCGACGGCCTGCTCGCCGAACCGACAGTGACCAACGTCTACTGCGGCCGTTACCCGACCTTCTACGCGGCTCCCGAAATCCCGCACGACGGGTTCCTGGCCGACGTCCTGATGCGCAACAAGGGCTTCATCAGGGATTGATTTCGCGCACTGGGCGCGACACATTTTCTTTCCGGCGCATAGCATCGCTATATGGGAAGGGCTTTCGTCGTTACATTCGCGGTCGGGTTGATCGTCGCGTTGTTTGGTCTGATATGGGCGCTGCAGGGATTCGGTGTGCTTGGTGGTAGCCCGATGAGCAACACCACGACCTGGTCGATCATTGGTCCGATCACCGTGCTGATCGGCATCGTGATTGCGGTATTCAGTTGGCGGAAGCTCTCGTCCAAATAGTGCTTCATGCCTCCGCTACGGTGAAGTCCACCGTGTGCCAGCCGGTGGCGCCGTCGGGGACGGTACCAACCTGATCTGCAGTTTGGACAGCTCCGGTGTTGTCGGTGGCGCGCACGGTGATGGTGTGTTTCCCAGGGCTTTTCGCCTGCCAGGGGAAGCTCCACAGCCGCCACGTCTCGTTGGAATAGCTCGCGCCTGGTTCGGCGGGCTGCCACACGCCATCGTCGATGCGGACCTCCACGGCCCGTACGCCACGATTTTGTGCCCACGCGACACCGCCGAACACCGCGGGTCCCATCGGCACTTTCTGGCCACCTTTTGGCACGTCGATACGCGACTCGGTCTTGATGGGTGCACGCGGTGCCCAGCCCTGCCGCGTCCAGTACGCCTGTGCTTTGTCGAAGCGGGTCAGCTCCAAGTTGACGACCCATTTGGTGGCCGACACGTACCCGTAGAGTCCGGGTACTACCAGCCGGGCCGGGTAACCATGCTCGATCGGCAGCGGCTGACCGTTGAGGCCGACCGCCAGGAGTGCGTCGCGGCCATCGGTGAGCGCCTGCACTGGTGTGCCGGCGGTGAACCCGTCGATCGACGTCGACAGCAGCATATCGGCGTCCGCGTGCACACGGGCGGCCGCCAGCAGGTCGGCCACCCGGTAGCCTGTCCACATGCCCGTCGAAATCAGGTTGCCTCCAACGGGATTCGACACGCAGGTTAACGTTGTCGCCATTTCGATGACGTCGAAGTCGGCGAGGTCGTCGAAGCTGTAGGTGGCTTCGCGGTCCACCATGCCGTGGATGTGCAGCCGCCAGTCGCCGTGGCTGAGTTGGGGAACACTGAGTGCGGTGTCCACCCGGTAAAAATCGGCGCTGGCGGTGATAAAGCTCGGTAGCGCAACGCCTTTCGGTTGCACATCAGCAGGTATTGGTGGTGCCGGTGTGCGCGGTCGGGGAAGGGCGAAGCTGTTGCGGTCAGTAGCCACCGAATGCACCAACCGCGTGATAACCGCACCCACCACGCCGCTCGCTACTCCGAATCCGAGCAATCCGAGCATGACCAGCCCGCGCCTGCCGGCATCCGGCTCGTCGTGGTCGGCTGTGTGTCCCGGGCCGGGCCAGAACCGGCGGATGAGCACGCGGAGGGCCGCCACGCCACAGACGGCGCCCACGATCGTGGGGATCGTGTCGAGTGCTGTCGCGCCCGGCCGCGACAACACTGCGATGCATCCCAGAACGCCCGCCGCGGCGATCACGGCGCTGCCGAGCGGGCGGCGCTGTGTCTCGAGTGTCCCGGCGATGGCAGCGATCGCGGCGATCGCCACGAGAACGACGATGGCCACGAAGGGTTTGTCCAGAGAACCTAGGGTCTGAATCGCCCACTCTTTGATGGGGCCCGGCGTCAGGTCGACGACCGCTGAGCCGATCGCGGCACGTGCATCGGCCCGCGCCCCGAACGGGATGCCCACCAGCTGGGCCACCCCGAGTGAGACAGACGCGGCAGCGACCCCGCCAATCATCCGCTCATTGGACGGGGCGACAGCCATCGGAGCTACTGTACTCGGGTTTCCCTCAACGACCGCAAACACCTTGCCGTGCAAGCGAACACGAACTGAATGTCAGATCGGCATTCGATAACCGTAGAACTCGTGGTCTTCGTTGTATCCGCCTTGTCCGAACCCGAGGTGGGCGAAACTTTCCACGAACTCAATCGACTCGATCCATTTAACTTGCTTGAAGCCGATCTCGCGCTCGTTTCGCAGCCGCAGCGGCGCACCATGGGCTTCGTTCAGCGGCTGGCCATTCATCTCGTAGGCGAGCAGACACGTCGGTTCACGCATGTGCTCAATCTTGTGGCAGTCGTAGTACCGGCCTTCGGGTGTCCCGCCGGCTCCTTCGGCGAAGGAGTAGAACACCACCCAGCGAGCAGACGGCGACGGGTGCGCAATAGCGAGAATGTCCGACATGAGGACGCCTCCCCATTTGGCGACACCGGACCACCCCTGAATGCAGTAATGCTGGGTGATCTTTTCGTGTTTGGGCAGTGCACGGAGTTCGTCGTAGGACAGTGTGACCGAATTCTCGACGAGTCCTTCGATACGCAGTGAATAGTCCTTCCAGTTATCGGCTTGCAAACGATGATAATCGTCGGAATTCGGTAGCGTGCCGTTTGGCCAGAGGTACGGTGAAATGTCCTTCTCAGAATATGTGGCGTTGGGATGAAGCCTTTCCAGAATGTCCTTCAACCATCCCACCGTCCAGCGACCGACTACCTGAATCACACCGGGATAGCGGAGCGTGATGGGAGAAGCACTCAACCACATGACGGCGATAACGACCACCGCCACGATGTAAATCAGCAACGGCCAATACGATTTGGTATCGGTGCCCAAGACGATGTGGTTCAGGTTCCCCACGAGCCCGGTGGTGAACACCATCACCGTGTGGACAAAGATGAAGAACACCATCCACACGAGAATTACGAAATGGGCGGTCCGTGCGACCTGCCGATTAAAAATGCCCCGGCCGAAACCGAACCGCGCCGCGATCGCCGGCGCCTGCAACAGCCCGGTGAGGAAAGCCAATGGCGCAGCGACGAAGACCGTGGTGAAGTAAGCGATGATCTGCATCCCGTTGTAATTCGTGAAACCCTCGTTTAACGGGAAATCAAGAGATGCATACTGAACCGCCGTAGAGAGCGCGTTGGGAAAAACATCCCATGATCGTGGGACAATCCGCCGCCACTGGCCGCTAGTGAAAAGCAACACATAAAAAACAAATCCATTGACCAGCCATAAGAGATCGAAGCTGAAGTGCCACCAGCGCGCCAGCCCGATCGTGTGCCGTATGCCAGGTATGCCCAACCATTTCGGGACGGCGACCGCATCATCCTTCGCTGTCCACACGTGGGCCGCGTCCTCTTGGTCCATGCGGTCCGACGGAACCGGATCGCGCATTCTGAACCATTCGGTTCCTGGCTGGCAGCCTGAATTCAGATACAGCCGCGGATGATCGGCGAGAATCTGCAATCCTGCCCGGATGATAAACATCATGAAGATGATGTTGAACAGGTGCTGCCAACGCAGCCATGCCGGAAATCCGGCGGTGACGGGCGCCGCATATGTTGTCGATGTTCCCGGATATGTCTCAATGAAGCCCTGCATCCAACCGTACTGACGTAACTGTTGCGCTAGCGCGATGGCGACAATGAATCCGGCCACGCCGATCGGTACCAGCCACAGCGTGTTGCACCAGCGCCGACCAATCCGAATCGCTGGCACCCGCGCCTTCTCCTGCGGTATCCCCCCGGCCCAGTCATTCAGATCGACGCGGCGTTTCAGCGCTGGCGGGCGCCCACGCTGATCGAGCAATGACTCAAGGCGTGCCGGTGAGGCCCTACCGCTACCGGGCTGCGGATTGCCAGTCATACCGTGTCCTCTCTGATTCTTGGCCTACGATTTCGATGAGGCTGGACCGGCACTACGCGTTCAAACACGTTATAGCTCCGCGATTCGACCGCGTCGAGATGGCACCGGCGAACCTGGAAGACGACTCCCGGCGCGGCCGTAGCGATCATCCGCACGGCTGGCTGCTGGCGGGCCTGCCGCAGCTGGGCGCCGACGGAATGGTCCGGATTGCCGAGTTCAATGCCCGCCGCCCTTTCCACCCCGAGCGCTTGCACGCCCCGGTGGATCTGTTGCTGGCCGGGGTGGTGCGCAGCCGTGGACTGCTGTGGCTGGCGAATCGACCCGGCCAGGTCATGTGGCTGGAGTCCGCAGGCGGTGGTCTGCGAGTTGCCTGCGCGGGGAAGTGGCTGGCGGCCATGACTGCCGCGGAGGCCGCCAAAGTCGACGCGGAACGGCGCATCTTCGCCGAGCTGCGGTGGGATTACCTATTCGGCGACCGGCACACCGCGATGACGGTGCTGGCCTGCGGCGCAGACCCCGCCGAGATCCTCGACGCCCTGAATGGTGCGCTGCTCACCGACGAGGAAATGGCCGCCCCGCAGGGCTGGAGCCGTTACCGGGACCCGTTCGGTGACCGGCGTGAGGACCCGTGCGACGAAACCCCGGGAGCGGCCGAAGAAACCTCGTCAGATCGGAACGGCCACCTGGAATCCTGAAATAACCCCACGTTCCAGCCGCCATACGCGTCGATACTCAGCGTCCAGCCAGGGCCCGGGCGTTCGGGCGGTAGAAGCGGTCTGGTAGCTGTATTTACGAGTCAAGTAGCGTGGGGGAAGCAGCGCGGCGCCAGGATTTGGCATGCCACTTCGGTGAATGCGGTGAAGGTGAACCTAGTAGTACAGGCCTTTAAAAAGGCTACTGACCGATTGGCCAACCCGGCGCGGATATCGGATCCCGACAGGCTGCGCAGCACCGTTTCCGGCAAGACGGTCCTCGTGACCGGCGCATCCTATGGAATCGGCGAGGCGACGGCCCGCAGCCTTGCCGCGGCGGGGGCGACCGTGCTGGTCGTCGCTCGGTCCACGGAAAGGCTCGACGACCTCGCGGCATCGATCAACGCCGGCGGCGGTCGGGCGGTCGCTTACCCGACTGATCTCACCGAGGAGGCCGCCGTCTATGCGCTGACCAAGCAGGTCACCGAAGACCACGGTCCGCTCGACATCGTGGTGAGCAATGCCGGCAAGTCGTTGCGTCGATCGCTGCATAACCAGTACGACCGGCCGCATGACTTTCAGCGCACGATCGACATCAATTACCTGGGGCCGATCTGGCTGCTGCTCGGACTGCTACCGGCCATGCGCGAAAACGGCCGCGGTCACATCGTGAACGTTTCGAGTGTCGGCGTGCGGGTGGTACCCGGTCCGCAGTGGGGCGCCTATCAGGCGTCCAAGGGGGCGTTCGATCGCTGGTTGCGCAGCGTGGCACCCGAACTGCACGTCGACGGTGTGGACGTTACGTCGGTTTACTTCGCGCTGGTCCGCACCCGGATGATCGCACCCACGCCGATTCTGGGCCGACTTCCCGGTTTGTCTCCGGATGCGGCCGCCGACGCGATCGCCAAAGCCATCATCGAGCGGCCCCGTACCAACGAACCGCCCTGGGTATGGCCGGCCGAGCTGGCCTCGGTGTTGCTGGCCGGGCCCGCCGATCGTGCCGCCCGGCTGTGGCACCGCCGGTTGCTCGCCAACGCCGGCAAGGATCACTCGTGACCGACAGCGTGGTCGCCACGACGGCTCGGGCGCTCGTGTCATCCGGACTGCTGAGTCCGCCCCAGCCGATCGCGGTGGTGCGCCTGGCCCGCGAGGTGTATCGAGGTGGCACGAATCTCTACACCCTGCTGGCCGTCGCGGCGGCTCGGTGGCCGAAACGCACGGCGATGATCGACGACGACGGTGCCATCACCTACCGCGAGTTGCAGTCCATGACCGAATCGCTGGCGCGCGAGCTCGCCCGCGATGGTATTGGAACGGGCCAGGCGGTGGGGATCATGTGCCGCAATGGACGCAACTTCGCCGCGGCGGCATTCGCCGCCGCCCTGGTGGGTGCCGACGTCGTGCTCGTGAACACGGAGTTTCGTACCGATGCGCTTGCCGGCGCGTTACGCACACACCAGATCACAACGATGTTCTGCGACAACGAATTTGCGGGACAAATACGCGACGCCGGCGAGTCCATCAGGGCAATCGATCCGGCAACCGTCCAGAACCGGTCGGACGAGTCGCGGCCCAGGGTCGTCGCGTCAGGCCGACTCGTTCTGCTGACCTCGGGCTCTACCGGTGTGCCCAGGGGCGTCCCGCGGGTACCACGGATGAGCTCGGGAATGGGCGTCGGCATGACAATTCTGCAGCGCACCGGGCTCCGTGTCGGATCGCGAATCGCGGTGGCGGTGCCGATGTTTCACGGACTCGGGCTCGGCATGCTGATGCTCACCGTAAGCCTGGGCGGCACGGTTCTGACGCATCGGCGCTTCGACGCCGAAGCCACATTGGCGCGGGCGTCGCTGCAGCGCGCCGACGCGTTGAGCGTGGTCCCGATCATGCTGGCGCGCATCCTGGACCTGCCCCAGCGTGTGCGGGCGCGAAATCCGTTGTCGTCGTTGCGGGTGGTGATATCCAGCGGCGACCGGCTTGATCCCGGCCTGGCGCGCCGGTTCATGGATGCTTACGGCGACATCCTCTACAACGGTTACGGTTCCACTGAGGTCGGTATCGGGGCGCTGGCGACCCCGATCGAGCTGCGGCATGCCCCGGAGACCGTGGGGCGACCGGTCGCAGGGTGCCCGGTGCGCATCTTCGACAGAAACGGGAGGCCGGTCGGGCCGCGCGTGACCGGCCGCATCTTCGTCGGCGGTGAACTGGGGGCTCAGGGCTACACCGGTGGTGGCGTCAAAGCCGTCATCGACCGCATGACCAGCACCGGCGACATGGGCTATCTCGACAATTCCGGCCGGCTGTACATCGTTGGCCGTGAAGACGACATGATCGTCTCGGGCGGTGAGAATGTCTATCCGCGCGCGCTGGAGAACGCGCTCGCCGAACACCCCGACGTTGCCGAGAACGCGGTCATCGGTATCCCTGATGAGCAGTTCGGCCAACGATTGGCCGCGTTCGTCGTTCCGCGTCCGCAGCGCGACATCGACGAGGCAGAGTTGCGGGAGTACTTGAAGGGCAAGGTCTCTCGCTTCGAACAGCCAAGGGACATCCACGCCGTGAATAGCATTCCACGCAATTTCGCCGGCAAGGTCGTGCGAAACAACCTCCGACATACGTAGCGAACGCTGTCGTCTTCGGCCATCAGTCCATCCCGCTCGCGGTTGCCGGAGCGTTCCTCCTTGGTGCGCTGCTGGTTAGGCCACCGTCGACACGTCTGGCCGGCCTGCCTGAACTGCCCCGCGCAGCAGATGACGCGGAAGCCTTCGATGGTGCGACCACACCAACGAGCGGTGCCCCCGATACGCGGATACCGCCAGCGCGGGACGCAATCCAGAGTTCTCCCGCCTCAGCGGCTTAAGCTCGGCGGATTCCCCTGTCAGTGACGGACAGCCCGCGGCCGCTGCCCTGTTGTTTCACAGACGGTGGCAATTCAGTCCACGGGCGAGCGACGGGTACTCGGCGGTGTTCGCACCCAGTTCGCCCGCTGCAGCAGGCGCTGGTT
>DATKEW010000111.1:0-8932 GCA_035511785.1 Mycobacterium sp. | reverse complement strand
CGGATCCAAGCATTTCAGCAGGTCAGAACCACAGGCTTGGTTAAGTGAGGATGGCGAGTTCTTTGGGGAACCGGGTCAGCAGTTCCGGGGTCTGCCCGGCGGTTTGGTGCGTTTCGGGCGTCTGATCGGCCACCACCAACGTGTCCTCGATGCGCACGCCGCCGCGGCCGGGCAAGTAGACGCCGGGCTCCACGGTCACTACTGAGCCCGCAAGTAGTGTGCCGGCGGATGTGGCGCCGATTCCGGGCGCTTCGTGGATCTGCAGGCCCACGCCATGCCCCAGGCCGTGGCCGAAATTCTCGCCGTAGCCCGCATCCTCGATGAGCCGGCGAGCGGCGGCGTCCACGTCGCGCAAACCGGTGCCCGGCCGCAACGCCTCCCGGCCGGCCCGCTGCGCTTCGGAGACCAGCTGATAGATCTCCAGCTGCCAGTCGGCGGCCTTACCCAGCACGAACGTGCGGGTCATGTCGGAGTGATAGCCGGCGACCAGGGCGCCGAAGTCGATCTTGACGAAATCGCCGTCGGCCAGCGCGGCATCGGTCGGCCGGTGATGCGGAATCGCCGAATTGGGCCCCGCAGCCACGATCGTCTCGAACGAGATCCCGTCGGCCCCGTGGTCGAGCATCAAGGCCTCGAGCTCGCGGCCCACCTCGCGCTCGGTTCGTCCGGGCCGCAGACCGCCACGATCCACCAGATCGTTGAGCGCGGCGTCCGCCGCCTCGCAGGCCAGCCGCAGCAGCGCCAACTCGCCGGCGTCTTTGACCTCGCGCAGCGCCTCAACCGTGCCGGCGGCCCGCACCAGCTCGGTTTCGCCGCCCCGTTCGTCCAGCTCACCGGTGAGCGCATCGAAGCCGTCGACGGTGACCACATTGCTTTCGAAGCCCAGCTTGCGCACGCCGCCGGCGGCGGCCTGACCGACCAGGTAGCGCCCGAGGGCCCGCTCGACGGCGATTTCGAGATCGGGGGCTTGCTCCGCGGCCTGGGTGCGGTACCGGCCGTCTGTGGCCAGCACGGGCACGCGATCGTCGGCGAAAACCAGCAACGCGCCGTTCGAGCCGGAAAAACCCGACAGATAACGCACGTTGATCAGGTCCGTAACCAGCATCGCGTCCAGGCCGCCGGCACCGATTTGCGCTTTAAGATTGTTTCGACGCTGCGAATGTGTCACGCCCCTTGACGGTACTCGCTACGCTTTTCCCTCATGAGGAACTGGATGCTGCGTGGATTGGCCTTAGCCGCGGTCATGGTCGTCGTTCGCTTGTTCCAGGGGGCGATGATCAATGCATGGCAGGAGTGGGCCGCCTGGATCAGTGTGCTGCTGCAGCTGGTGGTCGTCATTTGCGCGGTCGTGTGGGGCGTGATCGACGGCCGGGCCGACGCCACGGCCAATCCCGATCCGGACCGCCGGCGAGATCTGGCGATGACCTGGCTGCTGGCCGGCCTTGTCGCGGGGATCGTCAGCGGAGCGATCTCCTGGCTCATTTCGCTGGTGTATAAGGGGCTCTACGTCGGGGGCCTGATCAACGAGGTGACGACGTTCGCGGCGTTCACTGCGCTCGTCGTTTTCCTGTCCGGCATCATCGGCGTGACCATCGGCCGCTGGCGGGTGGACCGACAGTTCGAGAAATCGCCAGAGAAACACCACGGCCTTGGCGTTAAGGAGCGGGACGGGGACACCGACGTCTTCTCCGCCGTTCGCGGCGATGACACGCCGACCGGCGAGATACCCGCGCAGACCTCCGCGGCTCAGCCCGGGGCGCGAACCGCGACGGTGGCTACGGCCGAGCGCGAGGCCGAACGCGAAGCACCCACCGAAACGATCCCGACGGGCCCATGGGGAAGGTCTACCGAAACGCGCTCCACGGGCGGGGATGACGCCAAGACCGAGGAGATCCGTACCGACACCGACCCCAGGCACGCCAAGCCGGGCTCGGAACCCGAGAGGGACTAGCCCTCAGTCGTTCGCCAGGTAGTGCAGGGCCAGCACGTAGCCCTGCACTCCCAGCCCGACGATCACGCCGGTTGCGACCGGGCTGATGTAGGAGTGCCGCCGGAACTCTTCGCGCGCATGCACGTTGGAGATATGCACCTCGATCAGGGGTGCGCGCAGTTCAGCGCAGGCGTCGCGCAACGCCACCGACGTGTGGGTGAGGCCGCCGGCGTTGAGGATTACCGGTTCGCCCGCATCGGCGGCCAGATGGATCCAGTCCAGCAGTTGGGCTTCGTCATCACTTTGCCGCACAACGGCTTTGAGTCCAAGTCCGGCGGCCTCACGCTCGATGAGCGCGGCCAGCTGGTCGTGGGTGGTGTCGCCGTAGACGTCGGGCTCGCGCCGGCCCAGCCGGCCCAGGTTCGGGCCGTTGATGACGTTGACCGTGACCGTCACTACGCTTCCAGTCCCGCGTAGGCGGTGACCAGCAGCCCCGGGTCCGGTCCCACCAACCGGCCCGGCTTGGCCAGCCCGTCGAGCACCACGAACCGAAGCACGCCGGAGCGGGTTTTCTTGTCCGCGGCCATGTATTCCAGCAGTTGCGGCAAGGCGTCGGCGTCGTAGCTGACCGGCAGGCCCAGCGACGTCAGGATGCTGCGATGCCGCTCGGCGGTCGCGTCGTCCAGCCGGCCGGTCAGCCTGGCCAGCTCGGCAGCGAACACCAGACCCACCGACACGGCGGCGCCGTGCCGCCACTGATAGCGCTCCCGCCGCTCGATCGCATGCGCCAAAGTGTGCCCATAGTTGAGGATTTCGCGCAGCTCCCATTCCTTCTCGTCGGCGGCTACGACCTCGGCCTTCACCGCGATCGAGCGCCGGATCAGCTCGGGCAGCACGTCACCTGCGGGATCCAGCGCGGCCTGTGGGTCGGCTTCGATGAGGTCGAGAATCACCGGGTCGGCGATGAAGCCCGCCTTGACCACTTCGGCCATCCCGGCGACGATTTCGTTGCGCGGCAACGTTTCCAGCGTCGCCAGGTCGACCAGGACGGCCAGTGGCTGATGAAACGCACCGACCAGGTTCTTGCCCGCCTCGGTGTTGATTCCGGTCTTGCCGCCGATGGCCGCATCGACCATGCCGAGCAGCGTGGTGGGCACATGGACGATATCCACGCCGCGCAGCCAGGTGGCCGCCGCGAATCCGGCGACGTCGGTGGCCGCGCCGCCGCCTACGCTGACCAGTGCGTCCTTGCGGCCGATTCCGATGCGGCCCAACACTTCCCAGACGAAACCGACGACGGGCAGGTCCTTGCCGTCCTCGGCGTCGGGGATTTCGATGCGGTGTGCGTCAACTCCTTTGCCGGCCAAGTGGCTTCGGATCGCCTCGGCGGTCTGCGCCAGTACCGGTTGGTGCAGGATCGCGACCCGATGCCGGCCGGAAAGCAGTTCATCCAACTCGGTCAGCAGCCCGGTGCCGATCACCACCGGGTATGGCGGGTCGACGGCCACCTGCACGGTGACCGGTTCAGTGGTGTCGGTCATTTGATGGCGCCGGGTGTCACCGGCTGTTGGGTCTGGTCCGCGCACCCCAGCCGCGAGACGATGTAGCGGACCACGGCGCCGGGATTGCGGCGGTTGGTGTTGACCCGGATGGTCGCCACGCGCCGGTACAGCGGAATCCGCTTCGCCATCAGCGCGCGGAAAGTCTCGGCGCGGTCCGGCCCGGCCAGCAACGGCCGCACCGTGTTGCCGCCGGTGCGGCGCACCCCTTCCCTGGCGCCGATCTCCAAGTAGATGACGGTGTGGCCGGCCAGCGCCTCGCACACCCCCAGGCTCGTGACAGCGCCACCGCCGAGCGACACAACACCGTCGTGCTCGGCTAATGCCGCGCGCACCACCTCTTCCTCGATGCGACGGAACTCCGGCTCGCCGTCGGTGGCGAAGATGTCGGCGATTTTGCGGCCGGTCCGCTGCTCGATCGCCGCGTCGGTATCGAGCAAGCCGACCCCGAGCGCCTTGGACAGCCGCCGCCCGATGGTGGACTTGCCGGAGCCCGGCAATCCGACGAGTACCGCCTTGGGTGCCATGTGCGCCTATCCCCCGATCAACCGAGCGCGGGCTGCCGGTGCTTCCCGGTCGGCGACCGCACGCTGATACGCCTCGATGTTGCGGCGGGTCTCGGTCAGCGAATCGCCGCCGAACTTCTGCAGCACCGCGCGCGCGAGGACCAGCGCCACCATGGTCTCGACGACGACCCCGGCGGCCGGAACCGCGCACACATCCGAGCGCTGGTGGATCGCGACGGCCTCGTCACCGGTCGCCATGTCGACGGTGGCCAGCGCCCGCGGCACGGTGGAGATCGGCTTCATTGCGGCGCGCACCCGTAGCGGCTGGCCGTTAGTCATGCCGCCTTCGAGCCCGCCCGCCCGGTTCGTCGAGCGGACGACTCCGTCGGGCCCGGGGTACATCTCGTCGTGGGCGCGGCTGCCGCGCCGGCGGGCGGTCTCGAAACCGTCGCCGATCTCGACGCCCTTGATCGCCTGTATGCCCATCACGGCGGCCGCCAGCTGGCTGTCGAGCCGGTTGTCGCCGCTGGTGAACGACCCCAGTCCGACCGGCAGACCCAGCGCCACAACCTCCACCACGCCGCCGAGGGTGTCGCCGTCTTTCTTGGCCGCCTCGATCTCGGTGATCATCGCCTGCTCGGCCGCCTTGTCGAAGGCGCGGACTGGGCTGGCATCGATCGCGGGCAGGTCTTCGGGTCGCGGCGGCGGGCCGTCATAGGGCGCCGACGGGCCGATCGCGATGACGTGCGAGAGCACCTCGACGCCGAGCGCCTGGCGCAGAAACACCCGGGCCACCGTCCCCGCCGCGACGCGGGCCGCGGTCTCGCGGGCGCTGGCCCGCTCCAGCACCGGGCGGGCGTCGTCGAACCCGTACTTGAGCATGCCCGCGTAGTCGGCGTGGCCGGGCCGCGGCCGGGTGAGCGGGGCATTGCGCGCCATATCTGCCAACTCCGCCGGGTCGACGGGGTCGGCGGCCATCACGGTTTCCCACTTCGGCCATTCGCTGTTGCCGATCTCGATGGCGATGGGCCCGCCCAGCGTGACGCCGTGGCGGACCCCGGCAAGCACGGTCACCGCGTCGCGCTCGAACGCCATCCGGGCGCCGCGACCGTAGCCGAGCCGGCGACGGGCCAGCTGGTCAGAGATGTCGGTGGAGGTGACTTCCACGCCGGCGACCATGCCTTCGAGCACGGCCACCAACGCGCGGCCATGCGACTCCCCGGCGGTGATCCAGCGCAACACCTGACCATCTTCCCATGACGGTTCAGGCGCACCTAAATGCGAGGACGCAACGAAATCGTCGCCAGCGCGTGGGTCTCTCGCGCTTTTGAGCGCTGCCGTGGATTTCGATGCGCCGCTCACACGACAGCCAGGCCTACCGCGCAGGCGGTGGCCAGGCACATCGAGGGACCGTGCGGCACGGTGCGCACGCCGCGAAACCGAGCAACTGCACCGCACAGCGCCGTCAGCAGCGGCGCTGCCAGGGCCGCAAGCAACCACACCCCGGCACCGAAGCAGCCGGCCAGCCCACCCAGACCGATCGCCAGCTTGACGTCGCCGGCCCCCATCGCCGCCGGCGCCATCAGATGCACCAGCAGATACACCCCCGCCAGTACCGCAGCCCCGGCCAGAGCCGGCAATCCGCGTCCGGTGCAGGCGGCGGTCACCAGGATCATGCCGGCCCCGGGCAGCGTCAAGGCGTTGGGCAACCGCCGGTGCCGAACGTCGCAGACGCTCAGGACGCCCATCCACAGCACCACGACCCCAGCCGCCATGCGCAGCAGGTTAACGCAATGCCGCCTCCATCGCTTCGCGCGGCGCCGGCAGTCCGGTGAACTGTTCGACCTGCGCGAACGCCTGATGCAGCAGCATCCGCAACCCGCTGATCACCCGGCCGCCCGCCGCGGCCACCGCGGCGGCCAGCGGCGTCGGCCATGGGTCGTAGACGGCATCCAGCAGCACCGGGATCGCGGCGAACGTGCCGGTGCACCGCGCCGCCACGTCTGCCGGAATGGTGCTGACCAGCACCTCCGCGGCGGCCACCTCGTCGGTCAGCTCGTCGCTGTCCAGGCCGCAGAACCGCGTCGCCACGCCGATTCGCGTTCCCAGGTCCACCAACCGGGCGGCCTTGTCCGGATTGCGCGCCACGACGGTGATGCCGGACACGCCGAGCTCGGCCAGCCCCACGACGGCCGCCGGCGCGGTGCCGCCCGATCCACAGACCAGCGCCCGTCCAGAGGCTGATCCGATCGCGCCCGCCACGCCGTCGATGTCGGTGTTGTCGGCCCGCCAGCCCCGCGGCGTGCGCACCAGGGTGTTGGCCGAACCGACCAGAGCCGCGCGTTCGGCGTGTTCGTCGGCGAACCGCAGGGCGGCGAACTTGCCCGGCATGGTCACCGACACGCCGACCCACTCGGGCCCGAAGCCGCCGACCACACCCGGCAGCTCCTCGGCGCCGCACTCGATGCGCTCGTAGGTCCAGTCGTGCAGCCCCAGCGCGCGGTAGGCGGCCAGGTGCAGTTGCGGGGACCTCGAATGTGCGATCGGCGAGCCGAGAACGGCCGCTTTTCTGCGCTGCGCCGAGCTAGCGCGCGCTGTCGAGGACACCGTTGCGCTTGGCCAGCTCGATATTGGCCAGATGCTGCTTGTAGTCCCTGGTGAACAGCGTCGTCCCCTGGGTGTCGATGGTGACGAAGTACAACCAGTCACCCGGCTCGGGGTGCTCGGCGGCGCGCAGCGCGTCAACGCCGGGAGAGCAGATCGCCGTGGCGGGCAGGCCTTGGGACACGTAGGTGTTCCACGGGGTGCGCTGGGCACGGTCGGCGTCGCTGGTGGCCACCTCACGACGGTCCCGCGGATAGTTCACGGTCGAGTCGAATTCCAGCGTGTGGTGAGCGTTCAGCCGGTTGTAGATGACCTGTGCGACCTTCGGGAAGTCCTGCGAGTCAGCTTCTTGCTGCACCAACGACGACACCACCAGGATGTCGTACGGCGACAGGCGCATGGACTGGGCGGTGTCCACCAACCCGGATTTCATGTATTCCTCGGCCCCGGCGCTGATCAGGTTCGCCAAGATGCTCTGGGCCGACGCCGAGGGATCGACATTGAAGGTCCCGGGCGCGATGAGGCCCTCGAGCCGGCGATGGTCATTGCCCAACTCGGTGACCGGCTCAACCGCCCAGGCCGGCACCGACAACACCGCGGGAGCGCTGTCGGTCGCTGCCGCGCGGAGGTCGTTGGCCGAGACGCAGCGCCGGTTGCCGTCGAGATCCACACAGGTGGCACGGGAGATCAGTGAAAAGATGCCAGAATTCACGACATTGGTCTTCATGTCGGTGGTGTCGTCGAGCTGACGTCCTTCCGGGATGACCAGCCGTCCCACCCGGTTGCTCGGGTCGGCCAGCCGCGCGACGGCGTTAGCCGCCGGGATTTCGGTGCGCAACCGGTAGAAGCCGGGCTGGATGGACGTAATCGCGCTGTTGCCGTGCGCGGCGTTGACGAACGCGCGGACCGTCTTGACCACCTGCTGGCTCTGCAGCGTCTCCCCGACCATGGTCGTCGAGTCACCGTCTTGCACGTGAATCACGATGTCGCGCTTGCCGTTGCCGATGTAGTCGTCACCGGACCCGAACGACGTGTTCCAGAGCCTGGTGCCGACGAAGACAACCACGACCATGATCATGACGATCATCGCGAGCGCGATTCGGCCTGCGAAGCGTCGCCGCCGCCGGCCGCGCTCGGCGCGATTCCTGGCCACCCGGCTCGTCCTGCGCCGCGGCGGCCCGACCGCTTCGGGCTCAGCGCGTTGGCGTCGCACGCTGTCAACCATCGGTGGCATCCCCCGCCGCAGACTCGGCCCCGGCCACCGTGGCTCGGCGTTGATCGAGCCAGCTCTGCAGGATTGCCACCGCCGCCGCCTGGTCGATCAACGCCCGCTGGTCCTTGGCCCGCACCCCCGCCGCGCGCAGCGATCGCTGCGCACTGACCGTGGTCAGTCGCTCGTCGGCCAGCCGCACCGGCGTGGGGGCAACCCGTCGGGCCAGCGCCTCGGCCAGTTCGATCGCGTCCTGGGCCGACGGGCCGGTGCGGTCGTCCAGCGTCCGCGGCAATCCGACGATCACCTCGACGGCCTCCAATTCGGCGGCCAGCTCGGCCAGCCGGCGCACGTGCCTGCCCGAGCGGTCTCGACGCACCGTTTCCACCGGAGTGGCCAGGACGCCGTCGGGATCGCTGCAAGCAACACCGATTCGCACACTGCCCACGTCGATGCCGAGCCGCCGTCCCCGGCCGGGGTCCTGGTCGGGACCGCCGGGCCGGTCGGGCAAGCGATGCTGTGCTGAGACCACTCAACCGACCCGCGCTATCGCGGCGATCTCGGAGCGGACCGCCTCCAGCGCCGCGTCGATGCCGGTCGGATTCTTTCCTGAGCCCTGCGCCAGGTCGGCCTTACCACCGCCGCGGCCGTCGACGGCCATGGCGAGCTGCTTGACCAGGTCGTTGGCGCGAATCCCGAGATCTTGGGCGGCCGGATTGGCGGCCACGGCATACGGCACGGTTGAGCCCTCTTCCCCGGGAGTCACGGCGATCAGCGCGACCACCGCAGGATCGCTGCCCAGCTTGCCGCGAATATCGCCAACCAGGGAGCGCAGGTCGGCGGCCGTCATTCCGCCGGACATCCGCTGCGCCACCACACGAACGTTACCGATGCGCTCCGCGCCGGCCGCGGCGTTGGTCGCGGCGGCCCGCGCGCTCGCCAGCCGGGTGCGTTCGAGTTCCTTCTCCGCTGCCCGCAGCCGCTCGACGAGGTTGGCCACCCGGGCGGGCACCTCTTCGGACGGCACCTTCAGCGACGACGCCAGCCCGGCCATCAGCGCCCGCTCCTTGGCCAGGTGGCGGAACGACTCGAGCCCGACGTAGGCCTCCACCCGGCGGACCCC
>DATKEW010000110.1:0-7174 GCA_035511785.1 Mycobacterium sp. | reverse complement strand
GAGACGGCGCTGGCCCGGCAGCCGGGCGTGCTGGCGGTCCACAGCGTCCGGTTGCGGTGGATCGGGCACCGGCTGCATGCGGACGCCGAGTTGGACATCGACCCGACCTCCAGCCTGGTCGAAGCGCACCGCATCGCGCACGATGCCGAGCACGAATTGACCCATGCTGTAAAGAAGCTCGACACGGCGCTCATACATGCCTATCCGGCGCATCGGGTCGTTTCGGCGCGGTGAGGCGGGGGCATACTCAACAACCATGACCGACTCCCCCTCTCGGCTGATAGACGCCAGGATCAAGGAGCTGGGTGATTGGCGCGGCGAGATGCTCGCTCGCATCAGAAAACTCATCAAGCAGGCCGACCCCGACGTGGTCGAGGAGTGGAAGTGGAGGGGGGTCCCGGTGTGGTACCACGACGGGATGATCTGCACCGGTGAGACGTACAAGAACGTGGTGAAGATGACCTTCGCCAAGGGCGCCTCGCTGGAGGATCCCTCGGGTCTCTTCAACTCCAGCCTCGACGGCAACACCAGGCGTGCCATCGACTTCCATGAGGATGACAAAATCGACGAAAAGGCGTTGAAGGCGCTCATTCGTGCCGCGGTGGACCTGAACAAGTCCTAGCCGCCGACCTGTACAGTCCTTCAGCGGTGCTGTACAGTCGCCCAGCACGAGCTGACGCTCAGGCACCGACCACGGTCGCGGCAAGGAGGCCATCGGCGATGACGCGCAGACGAATTCGGCGCCGACGGTGATTGCTGAGTCCGTTGAAGAATTCCGGAGCCGGGCCAGGGCCTGGCTTGCCGACAACATGCCGCGGCTCGATCCGGCCGAGGCGGCGCTGCTCGAACGCGATGAAGTGGCATCCTGGCAGCGAGCCCGTCGGCTGCAAAAGACCTTGTACGACGGCGGATTCGCCGGGATCTGCTTTCCGCGGGAGTACGGCGGGCTCGGCCTGAGCTACAAGTACAAGAAGGCGTTCGACGTCGAGTCGCTGGCATACGAGACCCCGATCCTCCTCAACGTCCCGTCGTTCGCCATTTGCTGCGCAACGCTCCTCGACATGGGCAGCGAGGAACAGAAACGCACGCACATCCGCGCGGCGCTACGTGGGGATGAAGTCCTCGTGCAGCTGCTGTCCGAACCCAGCGGCGGCTCGGACCTGGCCGGCGTCATCACCCGCGCCGAACGTCGGGATGGGCGATGGATCATCAATGGCGCCAAGACCTGGAGCACCTGGGCGTTCGCCGCCGACTATGGCCTGTGCCTGGCCCGGACCGATTGGGACGTCCCTAAACACGACGGGCTGACGATGTTCCTGGTACCGCTTCGACATCCCGGAATCACCATCAACCGCATCCGGCAGGTCAACGGATCGGTCGAGTTCTGCGAGGAGTTCCTCGACGACGTCGATGTCGGTGACGACGCCGTCGTTGGGCAACCAGGCAAAGGCTGGGAGGTCGCGTCGCGACAGCTCTACCATGAGCGTCGCACCATGGGCGACGGCTCGGAGTACACCAGTGGACCGGGAATCGCTGAGGCCCAGGATGTTTCGATCGATCTGATGTCCCTGGTCGACAGGACGCACCAGGGTGAGAGCGAACGCGTGCGGGAGATGGTCGGTCGCGCCCTCGTCCACCGAACGGTGCGCGGGCAACTCAGTGAGCATGTCTACCACGCCGTGGCCGATGGATCCCTGCCACCCGCCGCCGGGTCGATCATCAGGCTCTACATGGCCGAGGTTCACGACGTCGAAACCGACACCGCCTATGCCATCGCGGGTTCGTCGGCCGTGGTCGAGGATGACGCAAAGCTGCTCGACGTCGGTACGCGCTATCTGGGCCGCCAGATCGCCAGCATCGGCGGCGGCACCACCGAAATGGCGCGCAACGTGATCGGCGAGCGGGTCTTGAACTTTCCACGCGAGTACGCCGCCGACCGTGGCGTGCCCTTTAAACAGGTGCGGCGGAACAAACCCTCGGAAGGCAGCCGAATTGAGTGACCAACTTCGTGACATCCGAGAGTTGACCAACGACACCAACGCGTATCGCGATGAGCTATTCCGACGCTGGACGGGTCTACTCAGTTACCGCTACATCGGTCGCAGGCACTCGTCGATGAATCTCGGCGAGACCGATGACACTGTGACCATCCGCCGCGACATGCGTAATGAAGCCGGCGGAATCATGGTTGCGCCGCTGGCCATCTCATCGCCAGAGGGGTGTCAGACCGACATGGTCGCGGTGCCCAACCCGGTCATCGCGTCGGTACAGGTCGTCGACCCCGGCTACGACGTGACGAGAATCGAGATCGTCGAGTCCGGCATCGTGCACCAGGGCCGGACGATGGGCTACGGGCGATGCAAGATCGTCGACGCCGACAACCCCGGCCGGGTGATCGCGTTCAACGAAGGCCAAGGAGCGATCATCGGTATCCCACCGGAAGGCCTTGGCAAGATGGATGTTTCGGGTACCGAACTGGTCATCGAGGACTCGCCGGACTTGCCACCGTTGTGGCAAGCCTTCGGTGCCGGCAAGCGCGACGATGGGCACTGGGTGCTGCCCGCGCTCAGCGCCGAGCTAGCATCACCGGATGCCGCCCTACACATCGGACCCCAACACGTCGTCCTCGAGACCGCGGCGACCGACCTCGCCGCAGGCGTCGCTGGAACCGGGAAGGTGCAGGTAATCAGCTGGCACGTCATGTTCATGTCACGCGGCAAGGTGGGCCCTTTTCGGGTGGAGGGCACCGCGCACGTCGGTGGACCCGGACGTATCGGTGTGCGCATGCTGCTGCACGACGAGGGAAACGCCGACAAGGCCATCACCTCCGCGGCGGCGATCTTCGACGTCGTGAGCTGACTCGAGAGCCTATGCCGCCGCTGAAGGGCCGTTGAGATGCACGGGTTCGGCTTCCATACGCTCGCGCTGTTGACTGCCGTGGGTTTCGCCGGTCCGCTGCTGGCCTCAGTGCCACGCTTGCGGGTTCCGGTAATCATCGGTGAGCTGATCGCGGGTCTCGTCATCGGCAAGACCGGGTTTGGCCTCGTCGATGACGCCAACCCAACGTTTCAGTTGTTCGCGAATATCGGCTTCGCGCTGGTGATGTTTGTCGTGGGCAGCCATGTCCCGATTCGCGACCCCCAGATGCGCTCGGGCGTGCCGCGGGCGTTGGCGCGCGCGGTTCTGGTCGGTGCCATCGCGGCGGCGCTCGGTGTCGGTATAGCCGCGCTGTTCGGCACCGGCCACGCTGCGCTTTATGCAGTGCTGATGGCTTCGTCGTCGGCGGCGCTGGCGTTGCCGGTAATCGATTCGCTCGGGTTGCATGGACCTCAGGTGCTATCCGTGACGGTGCAGATCGCGATTGCGGACGCGGCGTGTATTGTGTTGCTGCCGTTGGTGATCGACATCCGGCGGGCGCCGACGGCGGCGCTGGGTGGGCTGGCCATCGCGGGCTGCGCTGTGCTGCTCTTTGCGCTGTTTCGCGCGGTCGACCGCAAGGGCTGGCGTAAGCGCATGCACGACTATTCCGAGAAACATCGGTTCGCGCTGGAATTGCGGACCAACCTGCTCCTGCTGTTTGTGCTGGCGGCGCTGGCCGCCAGCACCCACGTGTCGATTATGCTCGCGGGGTTCGCGCTGGGTTTGGTGATCGCCTCGGTCGGCGAACCGCGGCGTCTGGCGCGTCAGTTGTTCGGGATTACCGAGGGATTCTTCAGCCCGGTGTTCTTCGTCTGGCTGGGCGCCTCGCTCCAAGTGCGCGAGCTGGGTTCGCATCCGAAACTCATCTTGCTGGGCGTAGGTCTGGGGCTGGGTGCCGTGCTGGCGCATTGCGCGGGAAGGCTGCTCGGCCAGCCGCTGACACTTGCGGTGGTGTCGGCTGCGCAGCTCGGCGTGCCCGTGGCCGCGGCCACCATCGGCACCGAGGAGCACCTTCTCGTCGCGGGCGAAGCGTCGGCGTTGATGTTCGGCGCCTTGCTGACGATCGCCTGCACCTCGATCTCGGGCGCGCTGGCGGCACGCGGGCAGACCGTTACAAAAGCGGCTACGCCCGCTGACACCGATAAGCCCACCTAACGCCGGCTTTCGCCCCCGAGACCGTTAATGGCACAAAGTCCTTCTGGGCTGGGGTCGTCGTGCCCTCGCGCGGTCGGTGTGATTCCACGATCGTGGAGAGCAGACCTATACGGAAGGGACCAATAGCGATGAACGCGCGCTTTCCCGATGCGGGCACAATGCGGACGGTGCTGGCTCTGGCATCTCGCGCTCCCTCCGTCCATAACACACAACCGTGGCGGTGGGTGGTAGGCGCGGAAAGTCTTCATCTCTACTCCGACGCGGACCGGCAATTGCCCAACACCGATCCGGAAGGCCGAGATTTGATCCTGAGTTGCGGTGCGGCGCTGAATCACTGCGTCGTTGCGCTTGCAGCGGTTGGGTGGCGCGCCAAGGTGACTCGCCTCCCCAATCCTGCCGACCCCAACCACCTCGCCGCGATCGAATTGTCCCGCTCTACCGCCGATTCCCTCGATATAGCGCTGGCCGCGGCGATACCAAGGCGGCGAACCGACCGGCGTACCTACAGTTCCTGGCCGGTACCGGTCGGTGACATTGCCTTGATGGCCGCGCGTGCTGCGCGCAATGGGGTAACGCTGTGCCAAGTCGAAGACACCGATAAGCTGCATCAGATTGTGGCCCAATCTGTCTGGGATCACATGAACCATGATTATCTTGTCGAGCTCACCGCGTGGAGTGGGCGCTACGCTTCGGTCGCCGGCGTTCCGGCCCGCAATACGCCGAAATCCGACCCGACGGCGAAGATACCGGGTCGGTTCTTTGCCGGTCCCGCGCTGGCCATGCCATCGGGCGCGGCGCCCGCCGATGACAATGCCGTAGTGGTTGCGCTGGGAACCCGGACGGATGATCGGCTGGCCCAGCTGCGGGCCGGCGAGGCAACCAGTGTCGTGCTGCTCACCGCGACATCGATGGGCCTGGCCTGTTGTCCTGTCACCGAACCGCTGGAGGTTGCCGAAACCCGTGAGATGGTTCGCACCGAAATCTTCGGTGGCGGCAGCTATCCACAGATGCTGCTGCGGGTGGGATGGGCGCCGATCAACGCGGACCCATTGCCGGCCACGCCGCGACGCGAACTCTCCGACTTCGTCGAGTGGATGTCTGATCGCGAGGCGAACGTCGACGAGCGGGCCTCTCGCGCGCCTCGTCTTTGATGACTCCCGCCCTCGAAAACCCCACTGCCTGGTCGCTAGACATGGCTGGGCTGCACCGCCTCATCGAGGTGCTCATCGGGCGAGGCTATCGAGTGGTCGGTCCGACGTTGCAGGACAACGCAATCGTGCTGGCCGAACTCGAGTCGGCAGATGATCTGCCGCGCGGCTGGGGTGTCGATGTGAGCCCGGGGCATTACCGGGTCCGCCGTCGTGACGACGACGCGGCATTCGGGGATTCGGCCGGACGGCAGTCTTGGAAACAGTTCCTTCGCCCGCCACGGCAGCGACTGTGGGCCGGCACTGGACATCCGTCGTGAATCGAGCCGCCGCAACTGCCGCGCCGCGCCATCTGCGACTGACTCAGCGCAGCGCGACATAGACCGACCTGAGTTAGTCAGGCGTGAACGGACTTCCCCATCGGCGGGGAGCCGAATTGGAACCGGCGACCGGTGACCATCTCAGGACGAATCCGCACATAGTGCGACTTCTCAGATGCCGTCCACGACAACACCTCGGCACGCTCGGCGTCCTCGATCTGTTCATCGGTCCGAAGTGAGTGTGCGATGCCCTTCACGACCACGCTCCAGCCCTCGGCAACGTTGTGGTCATCGACCTCGAACACCACGTGATTGTTTATCGCAGCGCTGACCAACTTGGTGCCCTCCGCGGTCCGAAACAGAATCGTTCGGCGCTGAACAACGTAGTTCACCGGGAAGACCTCAGGCTGCCCGTCAACGCTGGTGATCAGTCGCCCCAGCGTCATACCCGAGAGCAGATCCCAGCATTCGTGTTCCGGCAGGACGGTGACTCCGTCGTCGTTGGGGATTTCGTACGTCATGGCGATGAGGCTATTGGAGAAGCTGCGCGATTTCGCCTGCCAAAAGTCCTGCCCCGTAGGGACAAAAGTTGTTCAGCCGCTTGGACCGGGATCGACACCCCGGAAGTCATCCCGATCGATCACTCAGCACTGCGTTTCCGGAGACTAACGAGCGGATCTCCAAGACTTCGTCCACCGGCCGGCGTGGCGTGGGCGCCGGGAGATTTTCCGTCGTCGGCGCTATCCCGGCGCGGACCACCACCTGCGGGTGACCGTGCTGAGCGGTCAAGCTGCGGACGATATCGCGGCTCTCGTCTAGCTCGACAAGGTGGGTCAGCGTGCACGTCGCCATGCCGGCCACAGTGCATTCGAGTAACACTGTCGACAACGCTTCGCCGCACTTCAACACGTCAGATCGGGTGTCGTGCGGGGTAGACAACACAAGGATTTTCGACCAGACTTCGACCTCTGGACGCCGATTCCCGTGGCTTCTGACCGGAAACTCGCGCCCCACATCGACGCGGAGATGTTCCTTGTCGGATGCCAGCGCGTTCGCGGGCACGCCTTCGGCGACTACGAAGGGCGAAGTCCACCAATCGAGTTCGGTGTGATACGACCAATCGTCACGGCGAAGTGCCTCGGTGAGCTGTGAGGCCCGAACCAGCTGTGGTCGCATGTCGTCGGAGAGCACATCAAGTGTCGCGAAGCTGTCGTCGAGACTGTCGCGCAGGGCAGGTTCGAAGATGTCCCAATAGGTGGGCCGACCCAGCGGAAGCCGATCAGTCCTGCGTTGCAGGATGGCCTCGGCGCGCAGGCGATTCGCGTCGGTGACGGAATCGACGGGACTGAATTCCATCGTGGCCAGATGGTCGGGGTCATTCGGGTTGGGAAACCGTTCGATTCGCGCGCGCCAACCCGCGGCCAGCATGGTGACACGGAGATGATCGAACACTGCGCCACAGCTGATGATCGCTTCTCGACCCGAATGGTCTGCGCCCGGTACCGTCCGGTAGCGATCGACGTACAAGCGCAGGCGTTCGCCCTCGGCCAACCAGCGCCACGGCTGGCTGTTGTGGACGGACGGAGCCCGGCTCGCCACGAGCACCGCCTTCTTAAGGACCTGGGTGTCGAG
>DATKEW010000109.1:0-2908 GCA_035511785.1 Mycobacterium sp. | reverse complement strand
GCGTTGGTCACACTAATCGTCATCAGGATGTCAGTCGGGTCGGCCTTGGCGTAGTGCACATCGACGATCCAATAGCGGTCGTCGTCGAAGGCGCCGGTGTCGAGCAGCTCGTACTCGAAATCGAACTTGCCGCGCCGGCGGTTCTCATCCAGCAGCTGCTGGTAGGGGAACGCCCGCTGCGGGTAGTGGTAGCGCCAGCTGTTCCAGGCGTGGCTGGGTAAAGCGTCGAGGTACCACCAGTACTCCTTGACGTCCTCGCCGTGATTAGCCTCGACCCCGGTCAAGCCGAAGGCCCGCTCCTTCAGAATGGGGTCGCGCCCGTTCCACAACGCCAGTGCCAGGCACAGCCGCTGCTCGATGTCGCAGAAGCCGGCCAGCCCGTCCTCGCCCCAGCGGTAGGCGCGCGAGCGCGCGTGATCGTGCGGCAGGTAGCTCCACGCGTCGCCGTCGGCGCTGTAGTCCTCGCGGACTGTGCCCCACTGGCGTTCGCTCAGATAGGGTCCCCACAAATACCAGTCGCTGGCCTGCCGCATGCCCAGATCGAGCCGGCCGAAGCCATCGACTCGGGTTCGCTCCGCTCCCCGGGTCACCGTCATGTCGAACCTCCCGGTCGCCTGCCGGCGGAGAGCGGGCCAGCTAACGTGCATCCTCGCATGACAAGGTGATCAACGCGGTTGTAACGGAAGAAAATTGCCCCGAGCCCAGCGCAGCCCTCGGGTTGTGTCGCCAGGTCGGCAGCGGCGGTCAAAGGAGATCGGTAGGTGATCACAGCGGCGAGCGGCTTACTCGTTAGCGTGTAGCAGCATACGAAGTCGGTCGGTCTTGTCCGCTGTCCATCCCGGGGGTTGCAGGATCGCCGCCCAGGCGTTGGCGATGTCTTTGACGTAGCGGTGTCCGTGCCCGTCGGGGACGTCGACGGCGACGGCCATGTCAGCCGACACTTGCAGGAAAGTCACGAACGGGATCCACTCCACGCTGGGCAGCACGTCGTAGCCGCGCTTCTCGCGCAACCAGTCGGGCTTGCGGAACAGCAGCGCCGTATTCCACCATGCGATCGGGTCGGATGCGTGCTGTACGTAGACGATCCGTGGTTTGCCCCAGGGATCGTCGGGACGCGCGAGGTTCGCGGCGCGGGCCGAAAAGCGGACGTTGGAGCCCTGCTGGTAGATCGGCAGCCACTCCGGTGAGCCCGGGTCGCGATTTCGGGTCACTTCGTTCCACATGGTGTTGTTGAAGGTCGGGCCAGTGAACAGCGCCCCGTCGGTGCGCACGACGATGTTGTTGGCCGACAAAAACGGCGCCTCGCCGCCGAAAGATCCCAGGCTTTCCCCAAAAACGACGATCTTGGGCCGCGCCCCCTCCGGCAGCCCCCGAACCCGCGCCGACACCGCTTCGAATAGCGCCTGCCCGGCGTGGCGCGCGTTTTCCTTGTCCACCAAAAACGACAGCCAACTCGGCAGAAACGAGTACTGCATGCTCACGATCGCGGTGTCTCCGTTGAACATGTACTCGATCGCGTCGGCCTCGGCCTCGTTGATCCAGCCCGTCCCGGTCGTGGTCGCCACCGCGACCACCTTGCGTGTCAGCCCGCCGGTGCGTTCCAGTTCCCGGGCGGCCAGCTCGGCGACGGCCCGGATGTCATTGGCGGACCCCAAACCGGCGTAGGCACGGATCGGCTCGAGCGCCGGTGCGCCGTTGAACTCCGACAGCTGCCCGGTGGTCGGGCCGCCGTCGACGAAGATGCGGCCCTGGTGCCCCAACGATGCCCAGGAAACCAGCGAGCCGGGGCCACCCGAGCGCAGCATCGTCGTTGGTGGCGGGGTGGTTGGGCTCTCCTCGTTGTTGACCGTCTCGAACGTGTTGTTCAGGGTGCGCATCGTCAACCGCAGCACCACGCCGTTGAGGATGCCGACAATCACCGCGACCACCACCAGCACCGCGATCACTGCTGAAACCCGCGGTGGGACAACACGGTTCAGACGCACGACCAGAAACAGCATGAGCCGTCGGATCAGCTGGCCGATCTCGACCAGCGCGAACAACACCACGATCGCCAGCACCGCCGTCAGTGGGTAGTCGTGCCATTTCAGATGGGGAACCCCCACCAGATCGCGCACGTCGTCCTGCCAGATGTGAAACCAGACAATCATCAACACGGTGCCCACCACACCCGCGCCGACGAGCACGATCCACGCGATCCGCGGTGCGGGCGGGCTGGTGTCCTTCGAGCGCATGTACCGCACTAGCCACACCGCGAACACGCCCAGGGCGTAGCCGATGGCCCCGGACACGCCGCTGACCAGGCCCTGAAAAAGCGGACCACGCGGCAGCAGCGACGGAGTCATCGAAAACCACAGAAGCACCAGACCCATCGCGGTGCCGGTGAACGTGTAGCGGCGCAGCCACCACGGCCTCTTGACCGCCCGGGGGAGCGGCTCTTCCGCGCGGGCGTCCGGCTTTCGCGCCTCCGCGGGCTGCTCCTCGTCGGTATTGACCACCGACCCGGCGCCAGCTTGGGCGGATTCAGAACCCGATTGGCTCACCGATGCACCTTAACGCCGCGCGAAGTTCGGGATCGTTGTCGCGAAGCACAATCGTGACGCCCCCACGTTTTTACGGTGGATAACCCGGCTTGTGCAGGGGCCGTGAAAAACTGGCGGCATGACTACCGGCCGCTCAGACCCCGGTGCAACGCCTGTGGACATCGACGACTCTGTTCGGGCTTCTGGCGGTGATTCTCTGCGTTGTCATTTTGGTGTGGCCGGGAGCGTCCGGTTGGTGGTGTGCGATGAGTAGTGAAGCAA
Organism: Mycobacterium sp.; assembly: GCA_035511785.1. Classification (GTDB taxonomy): domain Bacteria; phylum Actinomycetota; class Actinomycetes; order Mycobacteriales; family Mycobacteriaceae; genus Mycobacterium. The sequence continues at coordinate 104 of DATKEW010000109.1, read as the reverse complement.
GCGCAGATGAACTGACCACCCTGCTAAATGACTATGGCGTAGAATTCGCTACCGCCTTCAAAGCCGCCCAGGCTCTCGTTAGGGAATACAAAATCACCAAGCGT
>DATKEW010000108.1:0-4371 GCA_035511785.1 Mycobacterium sp. | reverse complement strand
CTCAAGGGCCCGCTGCATGACGGTGTCGTGGTACCCGGCGCCAACCTTGTCGTCATCACCGAGACCGATCTGACGGGCAACCGGGCGACGTCGGTTGACGGCAAGCGGCTGGCGGCCAAGCGGCGCAACACCGTCGACCCGTTGGCGCTGACGGCGGGTGACCTGGTGGTGCACGATCAGCACGGCATCGGGCGGTTCGTGGAGATGGTCGAGCGCACCGTCGGCGGCGCCCGACGCGAATATCTGGTGCTGGAGTACGCCTCGAGCAAGCGGGGCCCGCGCGCCGACAAGCTATATGTCCCGATGGATTCCCTGGATCAGCTGTCGCGGTATGTGGGTGGGCAGGCCCCGGCGCTGAGCCGGCTTGGCGGCAGCGACTGGGCCAACACCAAGACCAAGGCGCGACGCGCGGTGCGCGAGATCGCCGGCGAACTGGTGTCGCTGTACGCCAAACGGCAGGCCAGCGCGGGGCACGCTTTCGGGCCGGACACCCCATGGCAGGCCGAGATGGAAGATGCGTTCGGTTTCACCGAGACCGTCGACCAGCTCACCGCGATCACCGAGGTCAAGGCCGACATGGAAAAGCCGGTCCCGATGGACCGGGTGATCTGCGGCGACGTCGGCTACGGCAAGACCGAGATCGCGGTGCGGGCGGCGTTCAAAGCGGTGCAGGACGGCAAACAGGTCGCCATCCTGGTCCCCACCACGCTGTTGGCCGACCAGCATCTGCAAACGTTCAGCGAGCGGATGGCCGGGTTCCCGGTGGTCGTCAAGGGGTTGTCCCGGTTCACCGACGCCACCGAGTCCCGGGTCGTGATCGATGGGCTGGCCGACGGGTCGGTGGACATCGTCATCGGTACGCACCGGCTGCTGCAGACCGGAGTGCGCTGGAAGGATCTGGGCCTCGTCGTGGTCGACGAGGAGCAGCGATTCGGGGTCGAGCACAAGGAGTACATCAAATCGCTGCGCACCCACGTCGACGTGCTGACCATGAGCGCCACCCCGATCCCGCGCACCTTGGAGATGAGCCTGGCCGGGATTCGCGAGATGTCGACGATCCTGACGCCCCCCGAGGAGCGCTACCCGGTGCTGACCTACGTTGGCCCGAACGACGACAAGCAGGTCGCCGCCGCGCTGCGCCGGGAGCTGCTGCGCGACGGGCAGGCCTTCTACGTGCACAACCGGGTCAGCTCCATCGACCGGGCCGCCGCCCGGGTGCGCGAGCTGGTGCCCGAGGCGCGCGTCGTCGTCGCGCATGGACAGCTGCCCGAGGACCTGCTGGAACGGACCGTGCAAGGGTTCTGGAACCGCGAACACGACATCCTCGTGTGCACCACGATCGTGGAGACTGGGCTGGATATCTCCAACGCCAACACCCTCATCGTCGAGCGCGCCGACACCTTCGGACTGTCCCAGCTGCACCAGCTGCGTGGCCGCGTCGGCCGTAGCCGGGAACGCGGCTACGCCTACTTCTTCTATCCGCCACACGTGCCGCTGACCGAGACGGCGTACGACCGGTTGGCGACCATCGCGCAGAACAACGAATTGGGCGCGGGCATGGCGGTCGCGCTGAAGGACCTCGAGATCCGCGGCGCCGGCAATGTGCTGGGTGTCGAACAGTCCGGCCACGTCGCCGGCGTCGGGTTCGACCTGTACGTGCGACTGGTGGGCGAGGCCGTGGAGGCCTACCGGGCGGCCGCCGACGGGGAGACGGTCACCACCCGCGAGGAGCCCAAGGATGTGCGCATCGACTTGCCGGTGGACGCGCACCTGCCGCCGGACTACATCGCCAGCGACCGGCTCCGGCTGGAGGGCTACCGGCGGCTGGCCGCCGCGGTCGACGATGCGTCCATCAGCGGCGTTGTCGAGGAGCTCACCGACCGCTACGGGGCGCTGCCCGAGCCCGCCCAGCGGCTGGTTGCGGTGGCGCGACTGCGGCTGCTGTGCCGCAACGCCGGCATCACCGAGGTATCGGCTCCATCTGCGGCGACCGTGCGGCTGTCGCCGATAACACTGCTAGATTCGGCTCAAGTGCGGCTCAAGCGGATGCATCCGGGCGCGCACTATCGGGCCACCACCGCCACGGTCCAGGTTCCGATTCCGCGAGCCGGGGGCGTCGGCGCGCCACGCATCCGCGATGTCGAGTTGGTCCAGCTGGTGGCCAACCTGCTGACGGCCCTTCAAGGCAAACCACAACAAGACATTGGTATAACGAGTTCGTCACCTGCAGCGATGACAAGGGAGGAGCGGCAAGCGTGATGATCGTCGTCTTGTTCGACCCGCGCCGCCCGTCGCTGGTGCCTGTCGAGGCGATCGAGCATCTCATCGGCGAGGTGCAATACACCGAGGAGATGCCCGTCGCGGTGCCCTGGTCGGTGCCGGCGGCGCGTCCGGTGCACACCGGCGACGATGCGCCGGTGTTGCTGTCGTCCGATCCCGACCACCCGGCCGTGACCGCCCGATTGGCCGCCGGAGCCCGGTTGATTTCGGCACCGGACACCCCGCGCGGCGACCGCCTGGTCGACGCCGTCGCGATGATGGACAAACTGCGCACCGCCGGACCGTGGGAAAGCGAGCAAACCCATGACTCGTTGCGCAGATTCCTGCTCGAGGAGACTTACGAGCTGCTGGACGCGGTCCGCAGCGGCAACGCCGACCAGCTGCGCGAAGAACTCGGCGACGTGTTGCTGCAGGTTCTCTTCCACGCCCGCATCGCCGAGGACGCGCCGCAGCACCCCTTCACCATCGATGATGTCGCAGTCACATTGATGCGAAAGCTGGGCAATCGTGTACCGGGAGTGCTTGCAGGCCAATCTATTTCGCTTGAGGACCAGTTGGCCCAGTGGGAAGAGCGCAAGGCGGCCGAAAAATTGCGGAACTCGGTGATGGACGAAGTCCATACCGGTCAGCCTTCATTAGCATTGGCGCAGAAGGTTATTCAGCGCGCCGAAAAGGCTGGACTGCCAGCCGACTTGATCCCGGCCGGAATCACCTCGATCTCCGTGTCGGCTTACATCGATGCGGAAAGCGCATTGCGCACAGCGGTTTTGGAGTTCGTGGACACGGTTCACAGTGTGGAGAAAGCGATCGCGGCCACGCGCCGCGGCGACAGCGTTCCCGAGGAGCTCGATGTAGCCCCGCTGGGCGAGGTTACCGAGGAGGAGTGGCGCGAGCACTGGCCGTCGGCCGGATCGGCAGTCGATGGCCAGTCGCGAGAGGTGGCCGATGGGCCGGACGACACCGCCGAGGACACCGGTGAGGCTGAGGACGCCGGCGATAAAGCCGCCAAAACGTCCCGTGCGGGCTCAAAGAAGCGCGCAGGCCGCCGCTGACGCCGGTCTGGGTTCGGAACCTTTCCTGGTCAGCGATCACCTCGTTGTTTGCCCAACCAGCACTTGTTGGCGGTTAACGTACCCTGTGAGGTTGCGAGTCCGAGTGGTCGGTAGGGTCCTAACCTTGCTAGCCAAGGTTGCCGGCAGCTAACCGATGATTAGCTGAAACCGCCGAATGTCGGTGCAATATGGCCCCGAAGCGCCCGAAACTCATGGGACGATGATGTCTGGTGAAGTTGGCGTAGGGGACCTTAAGGGGAGCGTTGTGTCGCCGAGGCGTTGGTTGCGCGCCGCCGCTGTGATCGGCGCGACCGCGATGCTGATGGCGTCCAGCTGCACCTGGCAGCTCAGCCTTTTCATCCCCGACGGCGTGCCGCCACCGGGCGGGGATCCGGTGCCGCAGGTGGACACCCATGCCGGCGGTCGGCCCGCCGACCAGTTGCGTGAATGGGCGCAGCAGCGGTCGGCGGCGTTGGAGATTCCGGTCATCGCGCTGGAGGCCTACGCGTATGCCGCCCGGGTTGCCGAGGTCGAGAACCCGAAGTGCCATATCGCGTGGACCACGTTGGCGGGCATCGGGCAGGTCGAGAGCCATCACGGCACGTACCGGGGCGCGACGCTGTCGCCCAACGGGGATGTGAGTCCGCCTATTCGGGGTGTTCGGCTGGACGGCACCGGCGGCACCCTGCGCATCGTCGACACCGAGGAAGACGCCACGGGTGGCGACGTCGGGGTGGTGCGCGCGATGGGACCGATGCAATTCATTCCCGAGACATGGCGGTTGTACGGGGTCGACGCCCACAACGACGGCGTCGTCAGCCCGGACAACATCGATGACGCAGCGCTTGCCGCAGCGGGCTATTTATGTTGGCGCGGAAAGGATCTCGCCACGCCCAGAGGGTGGATAACCGCACTGCGCGCCTATAACAACTCCGGCATTTACGCGCGGGCCGTTCGGGACTGGGCGACCGCCTACGCGGCGGGCCACCCGCTGTAGCAGGATGTATCGCTGAGTCAGGCTTTACGCTAAAGGCGGCCC
>DATKEW010000107.1:0-8422 GCA_035511785.1 Mycobacterium sp. | reverse complement strand
CGGGGCGCTATGTTGCCGCCGGCCGAGATCCGCGACTTGACCGCGGCGGCCAACAAGACCTCGGCGGCGATGGCCGCCACAGCAGCCGAGGTGGTGTCCATGGAGCGGGCGGCGCAATACTCCGACTCGTCGCGGTCGTATCTGGTGCCCACCATCAATGCGTTCACCGCGCAGTTGAGTGCCGGTGTTCGTCAATACAATGAAATGGTCACCGCCGCAGCGCAATTGGTGTCTTCGGCAAACGGCGGCGCCGGGGGCGCATTAGCCGCTTCGCAGCAGCGCTACCGCGACGAGTTGGCCGGCGCTACCGATCGGTTGATGGGCTGGGCGCAGGCGTTCGACGAACTGGGCGGAATGCCCCGCAGTTAAGCGTTCGGATCCGGGCCCGGCGGCGGTGTCGCGTCGGGCCGCGGACCGTAGCGCTCGATGTATGCCTGGTGAATATGCGCGTCGCGTTTTCGGGCGAGCTCGTCGACGAGGTCCGCGTCGAGGTTGTGTACCCGCAGCATGTGCCGGCGCCACACCTTGTTGAGCGCATGCGAGAAGTACACGAACGGAATGAGAATCGGCAGCGTCATGGTCAGGTGGACGTCCAGCGTCGTCGGGATGAACCAAAACGGAGTGAGCACCAGTACCGCCGGCACCGCGACGCGGATCATCATCCGGGCGGCAGCGCCCTTGCCGGCCAGGTCATTACGCACCCAGTCCCGCATCGAGTCGGGTAGCCGATGCCCGTAGCAGTAGCGGATGTACTGCCACGCATTCGGCCGCGTGCGGCCCGCGGCCGCACTCCCCGAACGTTTCGTCATTTCGGCGCCGCCTTCCCGCTAAAACGACGCTTTGAGCGAGGGGACCACCAGCGCCGCGAGGCCGCGGGCGGTCGCCTTGAGCATGTCGAAGAAGTCGAAGTAGTCCCGCCACAGCGTGATTTGCCCGCCGTGGACCTCGAACACACCGCACACCCAGAACTGCAGCCGCAGTGGGCCGAAGATCAGCGCATCGGTGCGTTCGGTGAGCACCGCGGCGCCGTCGGCGGCGATGCGGTGGATCTTGACCTCGAACGCGGCACGGCCTTCCATCTGCCGGAACAGCTTGATCGCTCTGGCGCGACCGTGGATCGTCGGCAGCCCGACGTTTTCGTAGACGAGGTTTTCGTCCAAAGCGGCTTCCGCGGTTTCGTGGTCCGCGTCCTGCAAGGCGTTCAGAAAACTTTCGACCGTGCGAGTGTTCGCGACGGCTGTCCCAGTCGGCTCGGTCATGCTTGCCAGCGTAGGTGAGCGTGCCCGTCGGGCGCTGTGGCAGGGTAGGGCGGATGCGAGTCGCGGTGGTCGCCGGGCCGGATCCCGGGCACTCGTTTCCTGCGATAGCGCTGTGCCAGCGATTCGCCGAAGCCGGCGACGAGCCCACCCTGTTCACCGGTGCGGAATGGATCGAAGCCGCCCGGGTGGCCGGCATCGAGGCCGTCCCGCTGGACGGGCTCGCGGCGCTGGACGACGACATCGACGCCGGGGCCAGAATCCACCGTCGTGCGGCGCGGATGGCCGTGCTCAACGTGCCCGCGCTGCGCGACCTGGCACCCGACCTGGTGGTGTCAGATGTCATCACCGCGGGTGGCGGCATGGCCGCCGAGTTGTTGGGAATCCCGTGGATAGAGCTCAACCCGCATCCGCTGTACCTGCCGTCCAAGGGGTTGCCGCCGATAGGCAGCGGGCTGGCGCCGGGCACCGGCATCCGCGGCCGGTTGCGGGACGCGACGATGCGGGCCCTGACGGCGCGGTCCTGGCGCGCCGGGCTGAAGCAGCGCGGGGCCGTACGGCTGCAGATCGGGCTGCCGGCCGTCGACCCGGGACCGCTGCGACGCCTGATCGCCACACTGCCCGCCTTGGAGGTCCCGCGTCCCGACTGGCCGGCGGAGGCCGTCGTGGTGGGCCCGTTGCACTTCGAGCCGACCGACCGGGTGCTTGAGGTTCCCGCGGGCTCCGGTCCGGTGGTGGTAGTCGCCCCGTCGACCGCATCGACCGGGACCGGCGGTTTGGCGGAAGTCGCGCTGGGATGCCTGCGGCCCGGAGACACGCTACCGCACGGATCGCGCTTGGTCGTGTCACGTCTGGGCGGAGCGGATCTGCCGGTGCCGCCGTGGGCGGCGGTGGGGCTGGGACGCCAGGCTGAGCTGTTGACACGTGCCGACGTGGTGGTCTGCGGCGGTGGTCACGGAATGGTGGCCAAGACGCTGCTGGCCGGGGTGCCGCTCGTTGTGGTTCCCGGCGGCGGAGATCAGTGGGAGATGGCCAATCGGGTGGTACGCCAGGGGAGCGCGCGGCTGATTCGGCCGTTGACCGCCGACGCGCTGGTGACCGCGACCAACGAGGTGCTGTCGTCGCCCAGCTACCGCGAGGCCGCCCACGAAGCCGCCGCCGGCATCGCCGGGGTCGCCGACCCGGTGCGGGTGTGCCACGACGCGCTGGCTCTTGCGGGGTGACTGGCCCGCCGGCCGGCCCAGTATGTTGGCGGCGTGCGGCTGACGGAGTTCAACGAACGGGTTGTTGTGCGGTTCGGCGCTGCGTACGGCGCATCGGTGCTGGCAGATCACGTGCTGACCGGCTTCGACGGCCGTACCGCCGCCCAGGCGATCGAGGATGGCGCCGAGCCCCGCGACGTGTGGCGGGCGTTGTGCGTCGACTTCGACGTGCCCCGCGACCAGTGGTGAGGTTGCATGGCGTCTGGTGTGCGCCCAGGGTGCTAGATCGGCGGAAATCGCGCCCTCAGCACACACTCGACGCCACCACCGCACACCCGGCGGCTGCTACGGCGTGTCGAACTTGAATCGAACACTTGTTCGTCTACTGTGGTGATCATTCGAAGAGACGACTTGTCGGTGGCCTTCTCTAGTGTCACGGCCAACCGACCGACACCGGTCATCGAACACCGACTACAGGAGAGGCACCATGACACAAGCCCCCGACCGCGAGAAGGCTCTCGAACTGGCGATGGCCCAGATCGAAAAGAGTTACGGCAAAGGCTCGGTGATGCGTCTCGGCGACGAGATGCGTCAACCCATCTCGGTCATTCCCACTGGATCCATCGCACTGGACGTGGCCCTGGGCATCGGTGGCCTGCCGCGCGGCAGGGTCGTGGAGATCTACGGCCCGGAGTCCTCGGGTAAGACCACCGTCGCACTGCACGCGGTGGCCAACGCCCAGGCCGCCGGCGGAGTTGCGGCGTTCATCGACGCCGAGCACGCCCTGGACCCGGAGTACGCCAAGAAGCTCGGTGTCGACACCGATTCTCTGCTGGTCAGTCAGCCTGACACCGGTGAGCAGGCGCTGGAGATCGCCGACATGCTGATCCGCTCCGGCGCGCTCGACATCGTGGTCATCGACTCGGTGGCGGCGCTGGTGCCGCGCGCGGAACTCGAAGGCGAGATGGGGGACAGCCATGTCGGGCTGCAGGCCCGGCTGATGAGCCAGGCGCTGCGGAAAATGACTGGCGCGCTGAATAATTCGGGAACCACAGCGATCTTCATCAACCAGCTCCGCGAGAAGATCGGGGTGATGTTCGGCAGTCCCGAAACCACGACGGGTGGAAAGGCTTTGAAGTTCTACGCGTCGGTGCGCATGGACGTGCGCCGGATCGAGACGCTCAAGGATGGCACCAATGCGATCGGCAACCGCACCCGGGTCAAGGTCGTCAAAAACAAGGTGTCACCGCCTTTCAAGCAGGCTGAGTTCGACATCCTCTACGGCAGAGGCATCAGCCGGGAGGGCTCGCTGATCGATATGGGTGTGGATCAGGGCTTCATCCGCAAGTCCGGTTCCTGGTTCACCTACGAGGGTGAGCAGCTCGGCCAGGGCAAGGAGAATGTTCGCAACTTCCTGCTGGAAAACGCCGACATCGCCAACGAGATCGAGAAGAAGATCAAGGAAAAGCTTGGCATTGGCGCGGTCGTGACCGATGACGACGTCCTGCCCGCCCCCGTCGATTTCTGAGCCATCCCGCGAAGAGCAGGCGCGGGCGTTGTGCCTGCGCCTGCTCACCGCGAGGTCGCGCACCCGGGCCGAGCTCTCCGGTCAGCTGGCCAAACGTGGATACCCCGACGACGTCAGCGCCCGGGTGTTGAACCGGCTGGCGGCCGTCGGCCTGGTGGACGACAGCGACTTCGCCCAACAGTGGGTGCACTCCCGGCGGGCCAACGTGGGAAAGAGCAAGCGCACCTTGGCCGCTGAGCTGCACACCAAGGGCGTCGACAACGACGTGATCACCACGGTACTGGCCGGCATCGACGCCGGTGCCGAGCGAGACCGGGCCGAGCAGCTGGTTCGGTCCAAGCTGCGGCGGGAGACGCTGAGTGAGGACGACGCGCGGGTGAGCCGAAGGCTGGTGGGGATGCTGGCACGGCGTGGCTACGACCAGAACCTGGCGTGCGAGGTTGTCCTTGCCGAGCTGGCCGCCGAACGAGAGCGCCGGCGGGTCTAACAAGCTGCGGGTTAATCCGGTGGGCCCCGGTCGCCGTACCATGGCCCCGTGACTTCGATGGTGATGCGAAACGCCGCTGCCCCGGCGGCGGTGTCTGCTCGCACCTATCAAGTCCGTACCTACGGCTGTCAGATGAACGTCCATGATTCCGAACGGTTGGCGGGTCTGCTCGAAGCGGCCGGCTACCGGCGGGCCGCCGATGGCGCCGATGCCGACGTGGTGGTGTTCAACACCTGCGCCGTGCGTGAGAACGCCGACAACAAGCTGTACGGCAACCTCAGCCACCTGGCTGGGCGCAAGCGCGGCAATCCCGATATGCAAATCGCGGTCGGTGGCTGCCTGGCGCAAAAGGATCGAGACGCATTGCTGCGCAAGGCGCCGTGGGTTGATGTCGTCTTCGGCACACACAACATCGGATCGTTGCCCACGCTGCTCGACCGGGCCCGGCACAACAAAGTCGCCCAGGTGGAAATCGCCGAGGCGCTGCAACAGTTTCCCTCGTCGCTGCCGAGCGCCCGCGAATCCGCTTATGCCGCTTGGGTTTCCATCTCCGTCGGGTGCAACAACAGCTGCACGTTCTGCATCGTCCCGTCGCTGCGGGGCAAGGAGGTCGACCGCAGCCCGGCGGACATCCTGGCCGAGGTGAGATCGCTGGTGGACGACGGCGTGCTCGAAGTCACCCTGCTGGGCCAGAACGTCAACGCCTACGGGGTCTCCTTCGCCGACCCTGCGCTGCCGCGCAATCGTGGCGCCTTCGCCGAACTGTTGCGGGCCTGCGGACGCATCGACGGGCTGGAACGCGTGCGGTTCACATCGCCGCATCCGGCCGAGTTCACCGACGATGTCATCGAGGCGATGGCGCAGACGCCGAACGTCTGCCCCGCGTTGCACATGCCGCTGCAGTCGGGATCCGACCGGGTTCTGCGCGCGATGCGGCGGTCCTATCGCGCCGAGCGCTATCTCGGCATCATCGACCGGGTTCGGGCGGCGATGCCGCATGCGGCCATCACCACCGATCTGATCGTCGGATTTCCCGGCGAGACCGAAGAAGACTTCGCGGCCACCCTCGATGTGGTGCGGCGGGCCCGGTTCGCGGCCGCGTTTACCTTCCAATACTCCAAGCGGCCCGGCACCCCGGCCGCTGAATATCGGCAGGTCCCGAAAGCCGTTGTGCAGGAACGCTATGAGCGGTTGGTGGAGCTGCAGGAGCAGATCTCGTTGGAGGGCAATCGCGCGCTGATCGGGCAGACCGTCGAGTTGCTCGTCGCCACCGGGGAAGGGCGCAAAGACGCCCGCACTGCGCGCATGACCGGGCGCGCCCGCGACGGCCGGCTGGTGCACTTCACGGCGAACACCCACGTGCGGCCCGGCGACGTCATCACCACCGTGGTCACCGAGGCCGCGCCGCACCACCTCATCGCGGACGCCGGGGTTTTTACCCACCGCCACACGCGGGCCGGCGACGCGCACGCCGCCGGGCGGCGGCCGCGCGGTGTCGGTCTCGGCATGCCCGGCGTCGGGCCGTCCGCCGGTCCGGTCGAACCGCTGGGATGTGCTCGATGAAGAAAGAACACACCGACATCGACGCTTTGCGTGCCGAAATCGAGGCCGCAGAACGCCGCGTGGCACGTGAGATCGAGCCTGGCCCAAGGGCATTCGTGGTCGCCATCCTGGTGTTCGTGCTGCTGGGTTCGTTCATCCTGCCGCACACCGGCGCGGTGCGGGGATGGGATGTGCTGTTCAGCAGCCACGGCGCCGGCTCGGCCGCGCTGGCCCTGCCGTCGCGGGTGTTCGCGTGGTTGGCGCTGGTGTTCGGCATCGGTTTCTCGATGCTGGCGTTGCTGACACGGCGCTGGGCGCTGGCCTGGATCGCGCTGGCGGGTTCGGCGATCGCCTGTGGGGCTGGGTTGTTGGCTGTGTGGTCGCGCCAGACCGTGGCCGCCGGTCATCCCGGCCCCGGTGTGGGACTGATCGTGGCATGGATCACCGTGATTCTGTTGACGTTTCACTGGGCCCGCGTGGTGTGGTCGCGCACCATCGTGCAACTCGCGGCCGAGGAGCAGCGGCGCCGGATCGTTGCACAGCAGCAGTCCCAGACGCTGCTGGAGAGCCTGCAAACCGACCCCGACGAGGCGGATAGCGGCGATAACCCGGACAGCCCGGACGCCGAGACACCGCGGGATCCCGAAGAAGGCCGCTAGGGCCTGCGGGTCAGCGCCTCAGCGGCCGCCTCAGCCCACTGCCGCCACTGTTCGGCGTTGGCTTTCGCCTCTTCGGCTTCTTTGGTGCGCCCGGCCGCCGCGGCCTTGCGGGCCTGCTGTTCGTATTGCTCGGCACGGGTCGCGAACTGCTCGGCGCGGGCCTGCGCCTGGGGATCGGACCAATCCGCCTCCCCGGCGTCGCGCACCTTTTTCTCGATCGCGCGCAGCCGCCGCTCCAGCTCGGCCGACCGTTCCCGGGGAACTCTGCCGATCGCATCCCATTTCTCGGCGATCGAACGCAGCGCAGCCCTGGCGGCGTCATGATTGCCGGTGTCGAGCTTCTCCGCTTCGGCCAGCAACGCCTCTTTGGCGGCGGCATTGGCGCGCAACTCCGCGTCCTTTTCCGCCGTCGCGGCATTACGAGCTGCGAAGAATGTGTCCTGGGCCGCTTTGAAGCGGTGCCACAGGGCGTCGTCGACTTCCCTGGTGGCTCGTCCCGCCGCCTTCCACTCGCTGAGCAGCTTCCGGAATTCCGTGCCCGTCGCGGTCCAGTCCGTCGAATCGGACAGCTCTTCGGCCCGCTCGCAGAGCCGTTCCTTGGACTGCCGAACCCCCGATCGCTCGCGGTCCAGATCGGCGAAGTGCGACCCTCGGCGGCGGTTGAAGGCTTCCCGGGCCGCCGAATAGCGCTTCCACAGCGCGTCGTCGACTTTTCGGTCCAGGCCGCCGATCGTCCTCCACTCGTCGAGGATTGCCCGCAGCCGGTCGCCGGCGGCTTTCCATTGGGTGGAGTTGGCGGCCAGGTCCTCGGCCTCGGCGGCCAGCGCCTCCTTGCGCGCGGTCTGCGCGGCCCGATGCTCCTCGCGTCGGGACTTGTCGGCGGCGACCGTCGCGTCGGCGTGCTCGAGAAGGGTCGTCAGCCGGCTCGCCAGTGCGTCGACGTCGCCCAGCACGCATGCCGTCGGCAGCGTTTCGGCCAGCGCGGATGCATGGGCTTTGATCTTGCGGGCATCGCCGGTGCCCGACGCCAGCCGTTCCTCCATGAGCGTGACCTCGGTGCTCAGGTCGTCGAATCGCCTGCCGAAGTAGGCGAATGCGGCTTCGGAGTCGCCGGCCTGCCAGGAGCCGATGATGCGTCCGCCGGCCGAGCTGATCAGCCATACCGTGCCGTCGTCGTCGACGCGCCCGAACCGGTGTGGATCGCTGTGTGGGGGGGCCGCCACCGGGTGGGCGGTGGGTCGCGACGTCGGCCGGGGTCCGGGACGCGGTCCCGGGCGCGGCGCCGGTTTGGGTGAATCATCGCTGCGGGGTTCGTCAGCCGTCATCGTCACCTGCCCTTTGCCACCCTTCGCGCGGTCAGTAGTCCGCGCACCTGCCGCGCGGAGCGGCACCCATACAGCCGGAAGCGCTGGTGCGGCGGCGCCGCTGTCGCCAGCTACTCCCCAACCGGTTCCAACAGTATTCAAGCAGCTTGGCGGGCGGTGCGCCGCCACCTTGGTGGTGTTGGTCAGCACCGACTCAGCCGGCTCCGCAAAAGCCGCCCACCTGGGGGTTGTCGGCGCACCTCCAGCCGGATAACAGTTCGATTCCACCGTTGCCCGGGCCATATGGCGGCATCACTTTGCCCGGTACCGTGACGGAGACGAGGTGTTACGGCTGTTACTGGTGGGGCCGGAGGGGGAGATCACCATAGCGAAGGTGGATATCGCGGCGTTGCTGGCGCTGGTCGCCGCGCTGATATCTGGTGT
>DATKEW010000106.1:0-2649 GCA_035511785.1 Mycobacterium sp. | reverse complement strand
CCGTACATGTGCGAACCGATCGACGCCCGCACCGCGCTGCCGGCGCCGTCGCAGCCCAGCACGTAGCTGGCCTCGACGGACTGCTCGCCGCCGCGCACCCGGTCAAGGAAGCTCACTCGCACCCGGCCGGGCCGGTTCTGGATGACGCTGGTGACCTCGACATCACCCCGCAACATGACGTGCGGATACCTTTTGAGGTTCGCCCGCATCATGCCTTCCAACTCGGGTTGGTCGAACATGTTCATCTGTGGGTAGCCGTTGGCGCTGGGCTCTGGACTGCGCTCCAACTCCGCCAGCACCCGCATGTCGGTGTCGAGCAGTCGCAGACCCAGGGCGCCCCGGCGGTGGGCGGCGAACTCGTCGCCGACGCCCAGGCGGGCCAGGATGCGGTAGATCTCGTCGTCGGCGTGCACCGCGCGCGGCAGCGGGTAGACGGTTTCATGGCGGTCCAGCACCAGACACGAAATGCCGTACTGGCCAAGCATAGTGGCCGCGGTGATGCCGGTCGGGCCGGCGCCGATAATGATCACCGGCACGGAGTCCGGCAGTGACGCCGGGGCGCCCTTGGATTGTGCGTTCATGCGTAGACCACCTTGTTGCGTTGGGTGCCGAGGTTGATGGCGCCGTCGTCGGTAGCCACCGTGGCCTCCACGACGTCACCGTGATGGAGGTAGTTGGGGTTCTTCGCCTGAGCGGCAAGGAATGTCGCCATGTCGATCTGGTGCGGGTTCTCGATTCCACGGGCCGTGATCGCGGTGCCGACCGGGGTACCGGTGAGCACGACGTCGCCGGCGTCGAGCTTCTGGAACTTCGCCAGCGTCTGCAGCGCCTGCACCGGCGAGAAGAGCATGTCGCCCTCGACCACCATGTTCTGGCGCACCTCGCCGTTGACCTTCAAAAGCACCCGCAGGTCACCGAAGCGCTTGAGCTCATCGGAATCGACCAGTACTAGCGCGGGGCCGACCGGGGTGAACGTCGGATACGACTTCGACTCGTAAAACTGCGCTTTCGTCATCTGCACGTCGCGCGCGGACACGTCGTTGGTGACTAGCAGCCCGTGGACGAATTCGGCCAGGTTGGCCTCGGTGACCTCGGTGCCCACCGGCAGCTCGCGGCCGATTAGCAGACCGATCTCCACCTCGTAGTCCAGCAGTTGCACGTGCGGGGGTTTGACGATGTCGTCGAACGGACCGGCGACGGAGCCAGAGGCCTTGCGGAAGAAGGTCAGCGGAGTCTTGGCGGGGTCACGGCCGACGTCGCGCACATGCGAGGCGTAGTTGGTGGCCTGAGCGACCAGTCGGCATGGCGTCGTAACCGGCGACAGCAGCGCCAGGTTTTCCACCGGCACGGTGTCGCTGGAGTGCGCGGCGGCGTCGATAGCCGCACGGTCGGCCAGCAGTTCGGCGGTACTTGCGGCGTCGGTGCGGATGCGAGCGGCGCCGTTCGGGGTCTGCACCCACCACGCGTCGGCGGTCCGCAGGATCGAGACGGTCATAAGGGGTCCTTACTTTCTTTCGGTTGGTTGATTAGGAATTGGCTACGTTGAACAGCCCGCGCAGGGCGGACAGGTCGAATTCGTTGTCGTGGCGCAGCGCATCGACCATCGCGGCAAGTTCACCCGCGGTCGCGCGCGGTGAACCGACGCCCAGGAAGTCCCTGCTGGGCGGGGGCCCCCATTGGTAGAGCCCGGAGGAGCTCAGCGGCGCCCAGCCCGGCTCGAGGGTGTTGTCGAACATGTCACCGTCGGCGAAGTGCTCAACCAAGAAGCCATCAGGGTCGCGCCAGTAGTCGAAGATCTGGCTGCCCTGGACGTGGCGGCCGATGCCCCACGAGCGGAAATACCCTTGCTCGCGCAGGTGCTCGCCGCCGGCGGCCAGCGCGTCGAGGTCACAGACCTGGTAAGCCGAATGCACGTAGCGGTTGACCGGTCCCAGCGCCATCGCCAGCGTGTGGTGATCGGCGGGGGTAGAGCCGCGGTCACAGCGAATGAAGCTCATGATCGGACCGCGTTCGCGCTGACCGGGGTAGAAGCAAAAGTCGCTGACGATCATGCCGAACTTCTCGAGGTACCAGTTCAGGGCCTCGATGTACTTGGGGGTCTGCACCACGATGTGCCCCAGCCGCTGCACGGTGGTGGGAACCCGCGGCGGACGCTGGGTGGCGTTAGCCCGGACGACTTCGTGGCCGAAGTTGAACACGTGCGGGGTCTGGGCGGGCAGCGCCTCAAGCTGATGGGTGCCCGAGACGACCCGCACCGACAGTCCGCTGGGGTCAACCAGATCAACGGTTACCCCGCCCAGGGTCTCCGGCAGCGGGCGCACGGGGGACCCGGTGGCACCTGCCAACCGCACCACGTCGCTGTGCTCGCCGGCGACAAACGCCGGGCCGACAAACCGCTCGCGTGGTCCGCGGCGGATCAGCACAGACGGCGAGCCGGCATCGCTGCCGCGCAGGTGCAGCTCGTCGCTGGTGCGTAGCGCGGTGGAGAAACCAAACGCATGGGCAAACGCTTCCGCCTTGACCAGGTCGGGCTTCTCGAACTCCAGCCAGATGACGTCCTGCACCTTGATGATCGGGTTGGCTGATCGCCCTGGGTGTTCTCCTGGGCGGGCGCCCTGCTCGCTGTGCAGGCCGTTGTGGGCACCTACG
>DATKEW010000105.1:0-11121 GCA_035511785.1 Mycobacterium sp. | reverse complement strand
GCGCTGCGCGACCAGCGCGAATCGTTCCTGCTCGACGGCGGCGCCCCGTTCTACCGCTGTTATGAGACCTCCGACGGCGAGTACATGGCCGTCGGGGCCATCGAGCCGCAATTCTTCGCGGCGTTGCTGAGTGGGCTCGGCTTGTCGCCCGACGAGGTGCCGGGCCAGCTCGACATCGGTTCATACCCACGCATGTACGACGTCTTCGCCGAACGGTTCGCCACCCGGACCCGCGACGAGTGGGCACGCGTTTTCGCCGGCACCGATGCGTGCGTCACCCCGGTGTTGACCTGGAGTGAAGCCGCGACCAACGACCATCTGAATGCACGGTCGACGGTGATCACCGCCCACGGCGTCGAGCAGGCCGCGCCCGCGCCGCGGTTTTCCCGAACGCCGGCCGGACCGGTCGGGCCGCCGCCGGCGACAACCACACCGATCGCCGAAATCGGCTGGTAGCTAATTATTTACACCGAACACCAGCCGCGAACGCGGCGGTGTTGCTAGGTTGATCTCAGTGGCCGTAAAAGCATCACGGGAATTTGTCGTCGACGCGCCGCCGGAAGTGGTCATGGAGGCGCTGGGAGATGTCGGCCTGCTGTCATCGTGGTCACCGCTGCACAAACGCATGCAAGTGATCGATTGTTATCCCGACGGTCGGCCCCACCACGTCCAGGCCACTATCAAGATTTTTGGGCTCGTCGACAAAGAGCTCCTGGAGTATCACTGGGGTCCCGACTGGGTGGTCTGGGATGCCAAAGGGACCTCCCAGCAGCATGGCCAGCATGTCGAGTACAACCTCAAACCCGAGGGCGTCGACAAGACGCGAGTGCGGTTCGACATCACCGTCGAGCCGGCGGGGCCTATTCCGGCTTTCATCGTCAAGCGGGCGACTGACAATGTCCTCAACTCCGCGGTGAACGGGCTGAGCAACCTCGTCGTGCGCGACCGGGATTCGGGTCAGCCAACGTAATCGCCTTTTGTCGGGTCCACAACGGATCGCGATTGCTAATTTGTTAGCAGTGGCCGTACAAGCATCGTCCGAAATTGTTATCGACGCGCCTGTAGATGTCATCATCGACGCGCTCGCCGACATGGACACTGTGCCGTCGTGGTCTGCGGTGCACAAGAAGGCCGAAGTCGTCGACACCCATCCCGATGGACGACCGCACCACGTGAAGGTCACGGTCAGAGTGATCGGCATCATCGACACGCAGTTCCTCGAGTACCACTGGGGGCCGGACTGGATGGTGTGGGATGCCCAGAAGACCTTCCACCAACACGGCCAGCACGGCGAGTACAACCTGACCCGCGAGGGCGACGACAAGACCCGCGTGCGATTCGGCATCACTGTCGAACCGTCGGCACCCCTGCCTGAGTTCTTGATCAACCGGGCCCGCAAGAAGATCCTGCATGCCGCGCTGGAGGGACTGCGATGGCGCGTTATGGGCGCCGACGATTCAAGCCAGGCTAATTAGCCGGCCCGTCACGCAGCGCCGACAGTCTTTTGATCGCCTCGTCGAGGGTGTCATCGCGTTTGCAGAAGGTGAAGCGCACCAGGTGATTCCACACCTTGGCTTGTTCTGCGGCGTGCGGTGCCGCCGGATCGCAGAATGCCGACATCGGAATCGCGGCCACTCCGACTTTTTCCGGTAGTGCCGCGCAGAATGCCGTGCTGTCGTCGTAGCCGAGCGGACGCGGGTCGGCGCACAAGAAGTAACTGCCGTTGCTGTTGTGCACCGCGAAGCCGATCTCGGTCAGGCCCGACGCCAGCCGATCACGTCTGGTCTGCAACGAGCTGCGAAGTTCGGCCACCCATGCGTCTTCGGTGTCCAGCGCAAGGGCCACCGCGGGCTGGAACGGCGCACCGCCGACGTAGCTCAGATATTGTTTGGCCGCACGCAGTCCGGTGATGAGTTCGGCCGGGCCGCAGGCCCATCCGATCTTCCAGCCGGTGCAGTTGAACATCTTGGCGGCGCTGGAGATGGTGATGGTGCGCTCGGCCATGCCGTCGAACCCGGCCAGCGGCAGGTGGCGATGGCCGTCGAAGATCAGGTGCTCGTAGACCTCATCGGTAATCACCAAAAGGTCGGCGGCCACCGCGATCTCGGCGACCGCCGCCACCTCGGTCGCGCTCAGCACCGCACCGGTCGGGTTGTGCGGCGAGTTGATGATCAGCGCGCGGGTCCGAGGTGTCAGCGCCCGCCGCAATGCGTCGGTGTCCAGAGCAAAGCCGCGGCCGTCGGGGATCATCGGTACGGCCAGCCGGTCCGCGCCGGCCATCGCCACCACCGGCGAGTAGGAGTCATAGAAGGGCTCGATCAGCAGCACCTCCGAGCCCGGTTCGACCAGCCCGAGCACGGCTGCCGCGATGGCCTCGGTGGCGCCGACGGTCACCAGCACCTCGGTGTCGGCGTCGTACTCGATGCCGAAATGACGCTTGCGGTGGGCGGCGATGGCCTGGCGCAGCGGCGCGATGCCTATACCCGGCGGGTACTGGTTGGCACCGTCGGCGATGGCGTCTTGCGCGGCCTTCAGCAGCGCCGGGGGTCCGTCCTCGTCGGGAAAGCCCTGGCCGAGGTTCACCGCGCCGATCCGCGCGGCCAGTGCCGACATTTCGGCGAACACCGTGGTCGCGTATGGTCTCAGTCGCGACACCGTCATGGTGGAGGAGCTTAGATCCAGCGGCTGTGTCACAACCGACACATTGGCTCCGCAGGCTGGAAAATCTCGTTTTGCCCGACTCTCAGCGACAACTCCCGGCTGTCGCTATGAGGTGGGCAAATTGTGTGCCTCATCGCACAGAGACTGATGTGGCAACTGCGACCAATGCGACTCGGCGGGTTGATGAGGTCATCGCGAAACCAGTGCTTTGCGCACGGAGCTGACCAGCTAAGTCCCGCCCAACCAACAGGTTGGCCGGGACTGCTGTTACAGTGCCGTTACTGGGCCTAGTCTCTAAGTCGAATGTGAATTCCCCCTTTTCCCGAACAGGAAGCCGACATGTCCGAAGAAGCCTTCATCTACGAGGCCATCCGCACACCACGCGGCAAGCAGCGCAACGGATCGTTGAACGAGGTCAAGCCACTGAACCTGGTCGTCGGCCTGGTCGACGAGCTGCGCAAGCGCTTCCCCGACCTCGACGAGAACCTGATCAGCGACGTGATCCTCGGGGTGGTGTCCCCGGTCGGCGACCAGGGCGGCGATATCGCCCGTACCGTCGTGCTGGCCGCAGGGCTGCCCGAGACCACCGGTGGCGTGCAGCTCAACCGGTTCTGCGCCTCGGGCCTGGAGGCCGTCAACACCGCCGCGCAGAAGGTGCGCTCCGGCTGGGACGACCTGGTGCTGGCCGGCGGCGTCGAGTCGATGAGCCGCGTCCCGATGGGCTCCGACGGAGGCGCCTTGGGGACCGATCCGGAGACCAACTACCAGATCGGCTTCGTGCCGCAGGGCATCGGCGCCGACCTGATCGCCACCATCGAGGGCTTCTCCCGCGAGGACGTCGACGCCTACGCGCTGCGCTCGCAGCAGAAGGCCGCCGAGGCCTGGTCGGGCGGCTACTTCGCGAAGTCGGTCGTGCCGGTGCGTGACCAGAACGGCTTGGTCATCCTCGACCACGACGAGCACATGCGGCCCGACACCACGATGGAGGGCCTGGCCATGCTGAAGACTGCGTTCGACGGTGTCGGCGAGATGGGCGGCTTCGACGACGTGGCGCTGCAGAAATACCACTGGGTCGAAAAGATCAACCACGTCCACACCGGAGGCAACAGCTCGGGCATCGTCGACGGCGCCGCCCTGGTCCTGGTCGGTTCGGAAGCCGCGGGCAAGTCCCAGGGCCTGACCCCGCGGGCGCGCATCGTGGCCACCGCCACCAGCGGCGCGGACCCGGTCATCATGCTCACCGGCCCGATGCCCGCCACGCGCAAGGTACTCGACCGCGCGGGCCTGACGATCGACGACATCGACCTGTTCGAACTGAACGAGGCGTTCGCTTCGGTCGTGCTGAAGTTCCAGAAGGACCTCAACATCCCGGACGAGAAACTCAACGTCAACGGTGGCGCCATCGCGATGGGCCACCCGCTGGGCGCCACCGGCGCCATGATCACCGGCACGATGGTCGACGAGCTCGAGCGCCGCAACGCGCGCCGCGCGCTAATCACCCTGTGCATTGGCGGCGGCATGGGTGTCGCCACCATCATCGAGAGGGTTTAAGACCATGGCCGAGAGCACGATTCAGTGGGACAAGGACGCCGACGGCATCGTCACGCTGACGCTGGACGACCCCACCGGGTCTGCCAATGTGATGAACGAGCACTATAGCCAGTCCATGCACAACGCCGTCGAACGCCTTGTCGCGGAGAAGGATTCGATCACCGGCGTGGTCATCACCAGCGCGAAGAAGACCTTCTTCGCCGGCGGTGACCTGAAGGGCATGATCCAGCTGGGCCCCGAGAACGCCGGCGAGGCGTTCGACGCCGTCGAGGCGGTGAAGAGGGACCTGCGCACGCTGGAGACGTTCGGCAAGCCCGTCGTCGCCGCCATCAACGGTGCCGCGCTCGGCGGGGGCCTGGAGATCGCGCTGGCGTGCCACCACCGCATCGCCGCCGACGTCAAGGGTCTGGTAGTCGGGTTCCCCGAGGTGACCCTCGGCCTGCTGCCGGGTGGGGGTGGTGTGACCCGCACCGTGCGGATGTTCGGCATCCAGAACGCGTTCATGAACGTGCTGTCCCAGGGCACCCGGTTCAAGCCGGACAAGGCCAAAGAGGCGGGGCTGGTCGACGAGCTCGTCGGCTCGGTCGAGGAACTGGTGCCCGCCGCCAAGGCGTGGATCAAGGCCAACCCCGACGCGCACACCCAACCGTGGGACTCGAAGGGCTACAAGATGCCCGGCGGCACCCCGTCCAGCCCCGCGCTGGCCGGCATCCTGCCGTCCTTCCCGGCGCTGCTCAAGAAGCAGCTCAAGGGCGCGCCGATGCCGGCGCCGCGAGCCATCCTGGACGCGGCCGTCGAGGGTGCGCAGGTGGACTTCGACACCGCCAGCCGCATCGAGAGCCGCTACTTCACGCAACTGGTCACCGGTCAGGTCGCCAAGAACATGATCCAGGCGTTCTTCTTCGACCTGCAGCACATCAACGGCGGCGGCTCGCGCCCGGACGGCATCGCCAAGACCCCGATCCACAAGATCGGTGTGCTGGGCGCGGGCATGATGGGCGCTGGCATCGCCTACGTCTCGGCCAAGGCCGGATTCGACGTGGTACTCAAAGATGTCAGCCTCGAGGCCGCGCAGAAGGGCAAGGGTTACGCGGAGAAGCTCGAGGCCAAGGTGCTGCAACGCGGCAAGACCACCGAGGAGAAGAGCAAGGCGTTGCTGGACCGCATCACGCCGACGGCCGACGCCGCCGACTTCAAGGGCATCGACTTCGTGATCGAGGCGGTATTCGAGAACCAGGACCTCAAGCACAAGGTGTTCCAGGAGATCGAGGACATCGTCGAACCCAACGCGCTGCTCGGGTCGAACACCTCGACAATGCCGATTACCGGTCTGGCGACCGGCGTGAAGCGGCAAGAGGACTTCATCGGGATCCACTTCTTCTCGCCGGTCGACAAGATGCCGCTGGTCGAAATTATCAAGGGCGAGAAGACTTCTGACGAGGCGCTGGCCCGCGTGTTCGACTACACACAAGCCATCGGCAAGACCCCGATCGTCGTCAACGACAGCCGCGGCTTCTTCACCAGCCGCGTCATCGGGACCTTCGTGAGCGAGGCATTGGCGATGCTCGGCGAGGGGGTGGAACCCGCCAGCATCGAGCACTCCGGTTCGCAGGCGGGCTACCCGGCGCCGCCGTTGCAGCTGTCCGACGAGCTCAACATGGAGCTGATGCACAAGATCGCCGCCGCCACCCGCAAGGGTGTCGAGGAGGCCGGCGGCGCCTACGAGCCGCACCCGGCCGAGGCCGTCGTCGAGAAGATGATCGAGATCGGCCGGCCGAGCCGGCTCAAGGGCGCGGGCTTCTACGAGTACGTTGACGGCAAGCGCACCGGCCTGTGGCGGGGCCTGCGGGAGACGTTCAACTCCGGCTCGTCGCAGCCGCCGCTGCAGGACATGATCGACCGGATGCTGTTCGCCGAGGCGCTGGAAACCCAGAAGTGCCTTGACGAGGGCGTGTTGACGTCGACGGCCGATGCCAACATCGGGTCGATTATGGGCATCGGGTTCCCGCCGTACACCGGTGGTAGCGCGCAGCTCATCGTCGGCTACCAGGGCCCGGGCGGTACGGGCAGGGAAGCCTTCGTGGCCCGGGCTCGTGAGCTGGCGGCCAAGTACGGCGACCGCTTCCTGCCGCCGAAGTCGCTGACGTAGAGCCTGGTCGCGCACTACCAGCGGCGGTGGGCTGCACACGAACCGGTTAGCCGGTGTGCTGCAGCAGGTAACAGCGAACCGCGAATCGGTTGCGAATCAAGGCGATCGGCGTGTGTCGGTAGCCGGACCCGTTGGTAAACACCATCTTTTCATCGGCTGTCGACAGTAGCGTCCACCTGGGTGT
Organism: Mycobacterium sp.; assembly: GCA_035511785.1. Lineage (GTDB taxonomy): Bacteria > Actinomycetota > Actinomycetes > Mycobacteriales > Mycobacteriaceae > Mycobacterium. Next base: position 4,576 of record DATKEW010000105.1, on the reverse strand, counting down.
GAATCTGCGCTCGACCTCTGCCTGATCAAGTCCGAGAAACCGCACCGGGCCACCGGGTGGGGCGGCGGCGATCAACAGCCGCGCGTCGGGGGCGGCGGCCGCAGTGATCTCTTGGACGTAAAGATCACGGTCGCCGTCACTCATGCCGTGCAGACAACCGTTGTCCACAATCAACTGGAACTTCGCATCGATACCGGCTCGACTCAGATGCGTGACGTCCGCGTGGACGAAGGCGACTGGCACGCCGGCAGCACCGGCCTTGGCGCGAGCCTTGTCGAGCGCCTTCGGCACAAAGTCAACCCCGGTGACTTTCCAGCCGCGTTGAGCCAGGTAGATCGAGGAGTCTCCGGTACCGCACCCGACGTCAAGGGCCGACCCCGCGGCCAGCGCGGACGTGTCATCGGTTCCTTCGACCAGATCCCGCAGGCTCTGCCCGAGCGCATGACCGTCCCATGGGGTGAAGCCGATCCGGTAGAAGATCCCAAAGAGGGTGTGTCGAGAAGCCATAGCCCCACGGTATGCCTCGATCGGCGCCGACTAAAGAGCCCCGTCGTCCTTGCCGGCGGCGGCGATTCGGCGCCATTGCTCGCGGGGGAAGGCTCTCGGGTCGGCCACCAGCACCTGGACGCAGACATGGTCGGCGCCGGCCGAACGGTGCTCTGCGACCCTGCGCATGATGGCGCCTTCGTCGCCCCAGGCGATGATCGCGTCGAAGAGCCGATCGCTCACCTGCGCGAGATCGTCTTCGGAGAATCCGCTGCGCAGCAGATTATTGGCGTAGTTCGGCAACGCCAAATACGCCCGAAGCCAATCGGTTCCGATGCGGCGCGCCCCGTCGGCGCCGTCACACAGGATCACGGTCTGCTCCGGCAGCAGCAACGGGCCCTCGCCCAAAGTTGAACGGGCAGAAGCGGTGTGCTCGGGGGTGACCAGGTAGGGGTGGGCCCCGCGGGCGCGACTAGCCGACAACGCCAGCATTTTCGGACCGAGTGCGGCGAGGACCCGCGCTTCGGCGGGTACGGGTCGCGGCGCGGCATCCGCTTCAGCGCCGCCTAGGAGTCGGCGGCATCGCCAGCCGGGTGCATCCAAAGATTGAGGATCCCCGTGGCGATCACCGCCCGCTTGGTGGCGGCGAGCAGGTTACCCACCGCGTCGAACACCGGCCCGCCTACGTCTGGAATCCACAGCGCCGTAAAGCCCAGCTCATCCAATTCCGCTGCTGCGTCGGCGGATTCGGATGGGTCGCCGTAGCGAAGTTGGCTGCTCCACACCCCGACACCGGCAAGGTCCATCGGCGATCATCCTTTCGTCACACACCATGCTGTCAAACCTGGGCTCCGCTGTAGTCGGGGACCTGCATCGAGTCGTGCAGCCGGAGGCCCTTGGTGTTGAGCTCCGCCAGCGCCCGGGACAGCGGTGCGGGCATCAGTGAGGCCAGTTGGACACCGCGGCTCAGCGCCCAAACTCCGGCTCGGGAGCCGGGAATGAGCCCCTTGGCGGCGGTCCGCGCGAAGCCCCGGCTGAGATGAACGGGCTCGCGCATCTGCAGCTCATAGGCCGCAAACGCTCGCGGGTGGTCGCCGCCCGCCCGGGCCAGTTCCCCGGCCAGCACGTAGGCGCCGAGGACCGCCAGGCTGGTGCTGCCGCCGACCGCGGGACCGGGGCAATACCCGGCGTCGCCGACGAGGGTGACCCGTCGTCGCGACCATCGGTCCAGCCGCAGCTGACTGATCGCATCGAAGTAGAACGCCGGCGTTCGGTCGATTTCCTCCAGCCAGCGGTCTACCTGGGGATGCATGCCCGCGAACGCGTCGCGCAGTAGTTCCTTCTGCCGCAAGGAATCTCGGTGGTCGCAGTCGAGTTCCTCTTTGCTGCGAAACAGAAACACCGCCCGCGCGTCGTCCAAATGCTCTGCGGTGTAGATCGCCGCGAGGCGACCAACGCCGACGTGGCCGATCATCTCGCCAAGGTTGGCCAGCGTCCTGGGCGCCGACACCACCGCCAGATAGCCGCCTAGGAACCGGGTCAGGCCGGCCTCCTCACCGAACGTCAGGCGCCGGACATTCGAGTGCAGCCCGTCGGCGCCGACGATGACGTCGAACCTGCGAGCCGGGGTACCTTCGAATGTCACCTCGCCGTCGTTGTCGATCGCGGTGATCGAGTCGCCGAACAGGTACTCGACGTCGTCGCGCCCGGCGTCATAGTAGATCTCGCTGAGGTCGTCGCGCATGATCTCCACGTGCCGGTCGGAGGCGGCGCCGTAGATCTTGGTGAGGTCAACCTCGATGGGCCGCGCCCTGCCTTCGCGATGCATTGTCAGCCGGTCGGTTTCGGTGGCGAGCGCCTCGATGCGCGGCAAGATGCCCATCTTTTCCGAGATCTCCATCGCCGGGCGGAACAGGTCGACGGCGTGGCCGCCGGTCTTGCGCAGCGTCGGAGCGCGTTCGACGACGGTGACGTCGAAGCCGTGACGGCTAAGCCAGTACGCGAGCACCGGCCCGGCGATGCTGGCGCCGGAGACGAGAATCCGCATGACGACCTCCCGGCACTTACTTAACGTTCGGTAAGCCTAACATGGCGCTTACCTATCGGTAAGTCAGTTAAGCTCGAGGGGTGAGCAGGCCCCGGTCCGACACCCGACAGCGAATTCAGGAGGTCGCCCGGGAACTGTTTGTGCAGCAGGGCGTGCAGCGCACCAGTCTGCAGGACATCGCGGACAAGCTGGGGATCACCAAGCCCGCGTTGTACTACCACTTCGCCTCGCGGGAAGAACTGGTGCGCAGCATCCTGGTGCCGTTGATCGACGAAGGTGAGCAATTCGTCGAAGACCAGGAAAACCTCGGCTACACCGATGCTCGCGAGTTGCTGGAGGGCTATTTCGATTTCCACTACCGGCACCGTCAAGACCTGATGCTGGTGCTGGCCGAAATTGCGATGCTGGCCGACCTTGGCCTCATCGACAAGGTGCTGGCTTGGCGTGACCGGCTCGGCAAGCTGGTCTTCGGCCCGAGGCCGACGCTCGCGCAGTCGACCCGCGCGGTGGTGGCGTTCGGCGGTCTGCAGGACTGCTGCCTGCAGTTTCCCGACGCTCCGCACAAGGAGTTGCGCGCGAAATCGGTGGCAGCCGCGCTCGCCGCGCTGGGTGTGTGAGGTTACGCGCGCCCGTGCATCACGCGGTGCTCTGGTCCTGAGCGTTCTGCGTGAAGATATCGCCGGAGCTGGGGTTGGTGTCGTCGTCGACGGCGATGACGCTGCCGGCGTCGGTCCCGCTCGGTGCGGTCTGCGCGAACTGCGGGCCCGTTGCGACGGCGGTGTCGGCGTCACCGGGCCGCGCGGCGCTGAATAGCGCGAGCGTCGCCACGGTCGCGGCCCCGGAGAATATCACTTGCATCACGCGGATTCGCCGACGCCGCGCGTCGGCCGAATGGATTTCATGCCCGTTGGTTGTCATGCGTCATGTTTACGGTTTGGCCGTCGGCGGTGGCTGGGCCCGAGCTATGGATCCGCTGTGAGGCGATGGCGGCACCGGGCTAGAGTCGCTAGCTATGCGCTTTGGTCTCTTCATTCCCCAAGGCTGGCGAATGGATCTGGTCGGCATCGAACCCGAGAAACACTGGGCGGTGATGCGCGACCTGGCCACCTACGCCGACAACGGCGCATGGGACTCGCTGTGGGTCTACGACCACTTCCACACCGTCCCGTTGCCGTCGGGCGAAGCTACCCACGAGGCGTGGTCGTTGATGGCGGCATACGCGGCGACCACGTCGCGCATCAAGCTCGGCCAGATGTGCACGGCGATGAGCTATCGCAATCCGGTCTACCTCGCCAAGGTGGCCGCGACGGCCGACATCATCTCCGGTGGCCGGATCCAGATGGGCATCGGCGGCGGCTGGTACGAACATGAGTGGCGGGCTTACGGTTACGGCTTCCCGTCTGCCGGGGTGCGGTTGGGCCGGTTGGACGAAGGCGTGCAGATCATGCGCGATGCCTGGCGCGACGGCAAGGTCAGCTTCGATGGCGAGCATTACCAAGTCGCTGCTGCGATCGTGGCTCCGAAGCCCTTGCAGGGCAATGGGATTCCGCTATGGATCGCCGGTGGTGGCGAGAAGGTGACCTTGCGGATCGCCGCGAAATATGCGCAGTGCACCAACTTCACGCCCGAGCCCGCGGCATTCGCCCACAAGTCGGAGGTGCTGGCGCGGCACTGCGACACGCTGGGTACGGACTTCGACGCCATCGTTCGCTCGGCCAACTTCACCGCTGTCGTCGGACCGTCGGAGGCCGACGTCAAAGACCGGCTGCAGCGGGTGCGCGACCGGCTGACCGGCTATGTGCCCGACGCCGTGGCGGATTCGATGATTACCGGCCTCCCGGACTCGGCGACGGGCACGCCGGAACAAGTGATCGAGCGGATGGCCAAGATCCGCGACCTCGGGTGTGAGTACGCGATCTGTTATTTCCCGGAGGCTGCGTACGACCGTTCGGGCATCGAGTTGTTCGAACGCGAAGTGATTCCCGCGCTGAGCTAGATGTCGGTGGTGACGTAGCGCGTCTTGACGGAAGGCGCGGCCAGCAA
>DATKEW010000104.1:0-33133 GCA_035511785.1 Mycobacterium sp. | reverse complement strand
TTGTCGCCTTGCAACCAGACTTCGCCGACCGCGCCGTCGGGCAGTTCGGCGCCGGTATCCGGGTCGACCATCACCGCCGACAGGCTGCGAGCGATCCGACCGCACGACACTTGCGCCACCGCATTGGGAGCGTCGGCGGCGACGCGCACCGCCTGACCGGCCCCCAATTGCTCACGGTCGAGATAAGCAACGGTCGCCTCAGCGTCGTGGTCGATGGTTGCGACCATCAGCGTCGCCTCGGCGATGCCATACGAGGGCTTGAATGCCGTGCGTGGTAACCCGTAGGGCGCGAACGCCTTGTTGAATGTCCTGATCGCCTCGATGCTGACCGGCTCGGATCCGATGATCAGCACGACGTTGCTGAGGTCGATGTCGTCGCCCGCCGCCGGTAGCCCGCGCTGCGCGGCCCACTCGTAGGCGAAGTTGGGCGCGGCGGTGACCACGTTGCCTTGGCTCGACTCGGCGGCCAACGCCTGAATCCACCGCTGCGGCCGACGGACAAATGCGGTCGGTGACATTAGCGTTGAGTGTCCGCCGTAGACCGCGGGAAAGCCGATCATCGACAGCCCCATGTCATGGTAGAGCGGCAACCAGCTGACGCCGTGGGTGTTCCGGTTCAGCAGATCAATCGCCAGGATCATCTGCACCAGGTTTGTACCGACCGCCCGGTGGGTGATCTCCACGCCCACCGGCGGCCGTGTCGAACCCGAGGTGTACTGCAGGTGAGAAACGCGGTCGATGTCCAGCTCGACAGGGATGAACTGATCCCCCGCCGAGTCGGGTATCTGATCGATGACGATGACATGTGGCCTCCGCAGCTGCGGGAGGTTGATCAGAAAGTTCTCAACAGCGTCGTTGGCGGCCGCTGTCGTCAGTACCACGGTGGGCTCCGAATCGCGAAGCGCCGTTTCGAGACGTTCAGCATGGCCCGGGAGTTCAGGCGCGAACAGCGGCACCGCGATGGTCCCCGCCTTGATCGCGGCGTAGAAGCCGGCGACGTAGTCGATGCCCTGTGGTGCCAGGATCGCAGCCCGGTCACCGTGACCCGCGGACTGCTGCACACGCGCACCGATGGCTTGCAGTCGGACACCGAACTGGGCCCACGTCATTTCGATGGCGTGCCCGTCCGACCGGGCGTAGTCCAGGTAGCGATACGCGACGTAGTCACCGACATTGGCGATGTTGCGCTCGATGAGAGATATCAGGGTGGTGCCTGGCGGCAACGCGACACCGCCGGCGGCGTCCAGGCAGTCCTCGATCAGTAGCAGGCCTTTTGGGGCCACGGAGTCCTGTCGGGAACCGTCATGCATAAGCGCAGTCTAGGTGCCGACGAAGAACCGTTGTGTGCCAGCTTGAATCGGCTACATCCACAGTCTGCCGAGCAAGTCGGCGAGCGCTTCTGCGTCTTGCTTGTCGGTGTTGCAGCTGATGGCCAGCGACGTCGTTCGGTCCTTGCTGACGCGGAATGCGGTAATGAAGCCGCCCCAGGCTCCGCTGTGATCGAGCTTGCCGTTGGCCAGCAAGTAGATTCCGGCGCCATACCTGTCGCCGCTGCCCGATCCGGTTGGCACCGCTCCGGCCAGTTGTGCGTCGAGCAGCTTGGGTCCCCCGACGCGGCCAGTTCGGTAGTTGTCCGCCCACTCGACCAGTTGACTGGGCGTGGTCTGGATGCCGCCGTCGCCGACCTGCTCCCAGCCGGATTTGGTCGCGCGGTACTCGTCGCTGCCGTTCTCATACGAGACGGCTTTATCGGAGATCTGCCCGGTCGGATCCACGACCATTGCCAGATCCAGCGGATGGAAGATCTGCTCGGTTAGGAACTGCGCCAGCGGTTCCCGCGATACCCGATGGACAATCTCGCCCAGCAGCAAGTAGTTGGAATTCGAGTAGTCGAACCGCGAACCGGGTTGGAACTCCAGTTTCGGGACGCTGACCAACGCCTGCAGGGCCTGCTCCTCGGTCGTATGGTCGCCGAGCGCAAACCCCTGCGCCTCGAGCAGCCCGACATACTCGGGGATGCCGCTGGTCTGGTGCATCAGCTGTCCGACCGTGATCGTGGTGGCCCATGTTGGAAGCTCAGGGAGGTATCGAGATAACGGATCGTTGAGCGTTAGCTTGCCGACGTCAACCAGCAGCAGGAGCGCGGTGGCGGTGAATTGCTTGGATACCGAGGCGATGTCGAACACGGTCCGCGTGGTGATCGCGCTGCCGGTTGACATGTCGGCAACGCCGCGAACTCCTGTCCAAACGACCTTGCCCTGGACGCCCACCGCGGCCGAGCATCCCGGCGCACCGACCTCGATGGTGTCGTTTAGCACGTTCTGGCTGCGGGTCACGGCGGCGTCGTGGTTTGTTGTGCTGCTGGGCGTAGCGTTTCGACCACCGCCGCAGGCGCTGAGTGACATCACGACCGCGACAAGTGCGACCGATAGCCGCATTATCATGTTGGCTTACAGCGTATTTCGCTCAAGCAGAGGTGGCGCCGCGGCGAGGTCGACCTTGATGGGTGCAGGTAGAGCTGAACGGCATCAGCTTGACTCACAGGGTGAGTATGCGCTTACCGCAGTCGCCGTGCGGGTCATTCGCCTGGGCAGCGCCGGGCGGATGGGAAGGATTAGACGGACCGCGAACGTGGCCCAGCGCGAATCGGCGCGCGACTTGGGCGGTAAGGTACGCGGCAATCCCCTTCAGGGTCATTCAGCGGTCTCACCAGGGAGTCGGGCATGGCGGGTCGGAAGTTTTCGTTCGAGATCAACCGGACCAGCAGCGCGCCGGCTGCGACGTTGTTCCGGCTCGTGGCGGACGGTGGCAATTGGTCGAGCTGGGCGAAGCCGATCGTCGTTTCGTCGAGTTGGGCGCGACAAGGTGATCCGCCGCCGGGCGGCGTCGGAGCCATCCGCAAGATCGGGATGTGGCCCGTGCTGCTGCAGGAGGAGACCGTCGAGTACGAACAGGATCGTCGCCACGCCTACAAGCTTGTTGGACCCCCGAGCCCGGCCAAGGACTACTTCGGCGAGGTGCTCTTGACGCCGAATGCCGCAGGCGGCACCGACATCCGTTGGACCGGCTCGTTTATCGAGGGAGTTCCAGGGACGGGTCAGCTGATGCGGGCCGCGCTGGGTGGGGCGGTCCGGTTTATTGCGGGTCGCCTGGTGAAGGCGGCCGAAAGAGAGTCAAGCGGCGGACGATAGCGTTTATCGCTGGTGCTCTGAGGTTTTCGCTCTGCTGCGCGCCATTGCGCGCTATCACGTTGACGCGCAATCCAAAAATGGCGCGTGACGGCCGCGCCGAGCCGCCGCCACGCTTCGACGCAGGCTTTACGGGTCGTTGGCTTGTTGTTCGTCCATTTGAGCCTGCTGCATGCCTTGCTCAAACTGCTGCTCGGCCTCTTCGTTTTGCTCTTCGGCCTGCTGCATCGACTGTTGCATCTGCTGCAGGGCCAACTGTTCCTGTTGTTGAGCTTGATCGTCGGCGTCATCGGCGGCGAAGCCTCCGACCGGACCGCTGGCGGGCACCGGCAAGTCAACGGCCATGTCCGTCAAGCGGATTGATCCCGATCCAAGCATGGTCTCGGTGGTGTCGGGCCGGGCGGCATCGAAGAGTGCGAGCATCGCGATCGCCGCGGCCCCGGCCAAAATCACTTGCATCATTCGTAATTCCCGACGTCGCGCGCCGGCTGCACGAGTTTCACGGCATTGGTGAGGGGTGGTCATGATTCAGGTTTGCGCTCCGTCACTAGCTATCAGCTGGGAAGCGGCTATAGCTCGAATATGAGATCACCCGTTGCCACTTGATTTCGCCGGTTGTCGGGGCCGAGCCGAACTACTAAGCTTGGCTAAGTGACTAACGTCGTCATCGCCGGCGCTGGTCCGAACGGACTGATGCTGGCCGGCGAACTGGGATTGGCCGGGATCCGGCCGGTGGTGTTGGATCCGCTGCCGGGCCCCAATCCAGAACCGCGAGCCAACGGCATTATCGGCCAAGGGGTTCGGATCTTGGACCATCGCGGCCTCTACGGCACACTCGCAGGTACGACACAACCGCCGCGCCTCAACCCCCGCGCGGTGTTTGCGGCTTTCCCCCTGGACCTCGCGCTGGTGCCGGATTCGCAGCTGTTCCTGCTCCCCATTCAGCAACCCAGACTCGTCCAGGTGCTTGCGGAGCGGGCCGGCGAATACGACATCGACATTCGCTGGGGTCACGCGCTAACTGGGTTCGACCAGCATGACGACGGTGTCACCGTGCACATCACCGGGCCGGATGGCGGCTACCAGCTGAGGGCCAGGTACCTCATTGGGGCCGACGGCGGCACCAGCATTACCCGCAAGTTGGCCGGTATCGATTTCCCCGGTATGTCCTCGTACGACCTGGTTGCCCGGCTGGGGTTCGACGTGCTGCCGCCCGATGAATGGATCGACCCGGGCAGCGGAGCGCTGGACGTGCCCGAGTTTGGTCGCGTCCCGCCGCTTCAGTTCCACCGAGCCGAGCAGGGCGTGTTCGCATACGGTGCGCTGGGCAACCGCGCAATGGTGATCGTCCTCGAGCTGGACAGCTCGCCTCGCGAAGAACCTCGCGACGATAACGCCGACGAGCCGCCCATCAGCCTCGCCGAGTTGGAGGCCAGCGCCAAGCGTGTGCTCGGCGTGGATGTTCCGCTGCGGCCCGCGTCGCCTGACGCACCGCCTGATCTGCGTCGGTTCTCCGGGATCAACTCGAGGATCGCGTCCAGGTATCAGATAGGCCGGGTGTTTTTGGTTGGCGACGCCGCCCATGTCCACTCCCCGATGGGGGGACCCGGACTCAACCTGGGCTTGCAGGACGCGGTGAACCTTGGTTGGAAGCTGGCGGCGGTCCTCAACGGCCGCGTCGAGCCCACGCTGCTCGCTACCTACCAGGCCGAGCGTCGGCCCGCCGCAGAGCGGGTGATCATGCACAGCCGCGCCCAGCTGGCTCTCGTCCGGCCCGGGTCTGAGATCACGGCGCTGCGCGAACTCTTCTCCGAACTGCTCACCGATCCGGTTATCGTGCGTCGCCTCAGCGACCTGATATCCGGCGCCGAAAATCGTTACAGCACAGGCACGGACGCACATCCGCTGGCCGGGAGCTGGGTGCCCGACTTCGGCATCACCAACGCCAGTGAAACGACGCGCGTCGCAGAGCTCGCGCGGACCGGCCGGCCACTCCTTCTTGATCTCACCGACCGCGGCGTGGTGGCGGCCGCTGTGGCCGATGTGGCAGATCAGCTCACCGTCGCCGCCGGGCAACCGGTCGGCGACGTGGCGGCGACGGCTTTGCTTGTGCGCCCCGATGGTTATGTGGCATGGGCATCTTCGGCCGCCACACCCGAAATCGAGGTATTACGTGGCGTACTCGCGCAGTGGTTCGGAATTTGAGCCCTATTTCGATCGGCGTCGCGGGGTGGCTCTTGATCCCGGCGCATCACGGCAAGCCGCTCGCGCAGACGCGCCCCAACAGGGCGCCCGTACAGCCGACGCCGCCGATGCTCGACGGCACCTACCAAATCAACATCTATCCGTCCCAGGCCACCTACCGCGGCAAAGCACCGCCCTGGACGCCACCCGACAACACCACCATCCACTGGTGGTGGGCCTTCCATTCGGTCTGCATGCCGACCGGCTGCGCGGCGCACGCCGCCAAAGTTGATAAAGACGACCATCAACGATTCGATGCCGGCAATTTCACCGACGATCTGACGTTCGTCGGGAATGTGTGGCGAGACGCAACGCCGGCGACCTACAAGGTCGACTGCGGCAACGGCAAATCGGAGACCGGTTCTGCGTCTTGGCAATTCGAGCCCCAACCTGACGGCACGCTCCGCGGAACCATTACACACACCGTCACGTCTGATGGCTGCGGCAATCTCGGAAACACTGCGACTGAACCGCTGAGCGCCACCCGGATCGGCGACGCGCCACCGGGCCTACCAGCGCCTACCGCTGTGTCGTCCCCAGCACCGCCTCCTGATGTTCCCGTGCTGCCGGTGCAAACGGTGAGCAGCGAGGACGAGGAGTTGCTGGCGGAGCTGGCCGACCACGGTGTCGTCCCCTCGGAAATTCACGCGGGGACGGCCACTGGCGCGGCCGGTGAGATCGACGCCGCGCACACCGTCTGCGCTATGCGCGGCAAGGGCGTCTCGTCCGCCGATTTGGTCGCGGACATCGCGGACCCCAAAGGATTGGGCCTATCGAGAGAGCAAGCCAATTGGTTGGTCCGACTGGCAATTCAGACGTATTGCCCACAGTACGGAGACTGACGACGGCACCCTCTTGCAGACAGCGGAGCCAGGGGCCGACCGTCGCTAAGGCAGCGGAACAAGCAGGCCCAATCCGTGTCTGACTAGTTTGATCGGGCCGCCCCTGCTCTCCTCGGAGGCGGCCCGATTTTCATCGTCACCGATGGCGTGATGGCGAACCGTTGAGGCACACTCCGCAGTTCGAGTACTGCATTACTCACGACGCGGCAGCATGAACGCTGCCATAGTCGTCATGTCGTCAATGAAAGGAAGGCTGACATGGCCGACGGGGATAACATGATCGTGGGTACTCAAAACGATGCGCAATCTTCGACAATTCTGAACGTAGAACTCGGAGACGAAGTAGGCGAATATGCCTTGAGCGTTCTCTCCTCCGGTCGTCCCGCGATCGGAGTGCGGGCGGTAGATACGCCCCCGGATCATTCAGCGATCGAGGCCTTCGCTGAAGCCAGCGGGGGCGTCTTTGGCTTCAGCAGCTCTAATACGGGCGTGGGCGGAGTTTCAGGCACTGGCGCCGGGGTAATAGGGTTTAGCAATAGCTCCTTTGGGGTGCGCGGCCAGAGTGGTAACGCCATCCTGCTGCCCCCGGTCGGCGGGGGAGCCGAATTCCTCCGGTGCGGTGTGCAGGGTAGTTCGGATGAGGGCACCGGTGTGCGGGGCGACAGTGCCCACCACGTCGGCGTCCGCCGCCGCACGTTCACCGGCGACGGCGTGTTCGGTTCCTGCACCAACCAGCCCGGCGGCCCAAAGACCACCGGCAATGCCATCCACGGCCAGGTGCCGCGGGGGGCTACTGCGAAGGATGCGCAGACGGGGCCGTTCGCGGGCAAGTTTGAGGGCGATGTGACGATCACCGGTCGGCTGTTCGTCGGGAATACCCAAATCACAACTGCCCTAATTAGCGTGGCGGCCGGTGTGGCAAAGCTTGATCAAAAGGGTGAATCTGTCGTGGAACTGCCCAAAGGCGCCAGTCGTCTGCACAAGAATTTCCACTACCAGCTCACGGCAATGGGAGTTCCGGCGCCGGACTTGCACGTCGCTGCTCCTGTACGCGGCGATCAATTCAAGATCGCCGGTGGAGCACAACGCGAAAGTCTCGTGGCACATTTCCGGCGAGCCGAAAGAGGCCAAAGGCCTGAAGACGACAAGTGCACTACCGGAAAAGCGCCTGACAGAAAAGCAGTCGACGAGTTCAAGAAGGGTTTCGAGGACCTGAAGCGGCGCGCCAAGGAAGCGCGAACCCGCGCGGAGCAAGTGGCCAGGCCGCGACCGTAGAGCCGGCACACATCAAACGCCATCCTTCTTAGTCATCGTCCGCACCATCGACTCCGAGCTCCGATTGGTGGCGGCTCTTCGCCATGCGGCTCGGGAGCGGGGTGGGCCGCTGCCGTCGATAGACGTGGCGGATGCGCTGCTGGATGAACGGGGCGAGCTGACTGCCCCGCTTGATTTCGGTTACTCGAAGAGCGCCTAGCGCACCGCTGCCGCACCCACGAGAATCCGGCAACCGACGATCAGCGGTGGGCCGGTATGGAGGATGAAAAAGCCCAAGCCCTACGGGCAGAGAGATTAGACCCCGATGACCCCGCGGTCATCGCGGCGGTAGACCTGGTTCAAGTAACTCCCACCAAGTCCGCACTGTCCGCGCGCATGTCCGCACTGTCCGCGCGTCCAGCAAGTCCGCGTATCTTCGCAGCAGCACGCCGCCCGATACTGACGACGGTACGCGCCACGAGGACGACCGCCAGGCCGACGTAGCCAGTGAACGCGACGACCATCAACGCGACCGCTGCGACAATGAGCCATTGCTCTGCATCCGTCATCGTTCTCACCTCATCAACTAACTGCATCGCTGTTATCACCTCCTCGACTGACCGCAACGCTGCAGGTAAGTGGGTTGATCTCAGGGTGTGCGCGATGACACAGCCGCCCAGCCGGATTCGTGGCTCGATGAACGCCGCGAGTTGAGCGGCACCCGTCGTTGGTACAAAGGTAATTACTAGACGTCTCGCTGTGAGTTCACCCTGATGCGTTGTCACGGGCCAAACGCGACGCGCAACATGCTGACGTGAAATTGCTCATCACAAGGCGTTTTAATGGCGCGCGAACCGCTTGAGTGGACCGATGACAACCATGCGTACCGTGACAGGACCCACTATCACGCCTATGAACGGTCGGACGGAAAGTGGAATCTAGCCGTCCTCAATATGCACACCGATGAACCGGGCGGGGTCGAGGAGACACTCGGTGACTACGGGCTGATAACGCTGGCGGACGCCAAGCGGCTAGCCCAAGGGCTGGCGAATCTGCGCAGGTGAACTCGCCGCGGCCGGCTGCCACCCCCCTCGAGTTGGCTGGCCGGGCAGGGGGCGCAGACTAGTTCCGACAAACTTGGCCCTCCTGTCCGTAAAGGGGGCTGGACTGGCAATTGCCTCGGTATCTGTGCATGGGGTCATCGCGCAGGGATTCGTCGATGCAAGCCTGGTGGGCAGCGGAACCGGTGATGCTGACACAGGGGTCGTCGGCGTGTGCTTGTGCTGGTGGAATGCAGAGGGGTGTCAGTGCTATGGCTGCTGCCGCCGACACGCCCATTATTGCCCTCTTCACCTGACCCCCTAATAGGCGCCGTGTTGTCGCCACTCCAGGGTTGTCCAAAATTGTTGCCATAGCGTTCCAAAAGCCTACGAATTTGCTTGCAGATTGCTGTCGTTTGCTCGCAGACGAAGGTGCGTCGTTGAAAACTCGTTGGCGAAAATCATCGGGGGGCCTTTGGCCCGCCCGGATGGTTCAGTGTTCAAATTTAGTCGAACTGACGTTCGACTTCCGAACCTACGTTATTAGACACGGCTACTTTTTGTTTAGCCGTGCGAAATATTTCGGCGACCGGCCAAGGTGCCACGGAGGGTCCGATTAGGGATTGCGACACCTCCTGGCCCTCTGACCTGCGCAAATAGGATGTTGATGCATCACGTGCGGCATTTGCCGCACCTGCCGCCACTGTTGTACAAATTTTGGGAATGGGGCGGTCGCGCCAGCAGCGCCACCATGGCAGTCGCGCAGGTGTTCGCTTCATTCGCACGGACGTTCGCTTCATGGCTATTCCATGTTTGCTGGGCTCGGCAATGCCTGGCGCTGATCGCAGCTCGAGCGGGATAGGCGCCGTCATGGCCGCGCCATGCCACCTATGCCTAATGGATGGTTGACGCCAGGGCATTGCTGAAGTCTTGCTACGGATGCAGGAAGGTGACGTTCGACGTTGATGCGGTGATCGCGTAGAGCGTCTGGCTGCCTGCGCCGGTGGTCGGGATCAGCAGGGTTGAACCGGCGCTGACCTTGATGCCGGCGGTTGCGCCCGAGGTGGTAACGGCGCTGCCACCGAAGTAGGTGTCAGCCGATACCTGGACGAGAACCCCGCTGTTTTCGGGGATTTGACTGATCGTGGTGATGGGAGTCGCCGTGGATGTCACGGCGACAGTCCCATGCTGGTAGCTCATTTGGTACTCGCTTTCGATTCGGGTGCGCGCCGGACCCAGCCGGCGCGTTCCCATTTAGCTGCTATCGAGAGGTCGACGGTGATCTCGTCGCCGGCCGTATGTGCGTTGCCCTCATGGACAACGCGGAACGGCTCCTGAACGATCACCTTCGCTGTGGGGATTTCAGTAATCGGGGCTTCAGTAATCATCAGGACTCCTACGAGGTGGGCAGGTTGTCGACCACGCAGATCGCCGAAGGTCTTGGGACACTTAGCGATATACGCTCCTCGGCGCGCCAGCTGTACTGGTTGGTCCGCCACAGATCAACGCCTGCGTCGGTGGTGCCGCCGTAGGGGTTGTACTGCAGCTCTAGGGCCATCCTGATCCAGCCCACGGCTGCACCGCCGTTGATCGACATGACGATGGCGGTGCCATCCGGGCATTGTGCGGACGTCACGGTCCGAACGCCGAAGACGTCGAACTCGTTCTGCTGATTCAAACCAGACGGTCCACGGACAACGTCGAAGATGTATGCGCCGGTCGTCGACTTGCTGCGTAGCGCAGCCGCGGCGGTTGCCGGACTGGTGATGACGAGGTCTGGTTCGCAGAACGCCGAGCCGGTGCGGAGTTTCACATAGGCGAGCGAGAGTGCGTCGGCGAAGGTGAGGCCGGTGGCGTCCTGTGAGAGAGTCCCACTTACAGCCAGAAGCCCGTCGAACTCCGAAGCGGTCGGGCCACCCGAAGCGTTCGCCTGGAAAAGATACAACGACTCGCTGTTTGTCACCGAGCGTTGAAGCTCGACTGGAAGCCATTCAGCAAACTGTTGATGATCCTGCAAGATCTCCATCGACGCCTCAACCGTGGCCGCGATCTTCATCGGCTTGATGAAGTTCTCGGTGACCGTTGGACCCAGCGAAGGCTTGACAGCACCCTCGGCAACTCTTGCAGCCTCGTTTGTATTGGTCGTGTGCTACAGATATGCCGCAGATAGGCCAGTAATAGCTACGGTTGGGATATTAGCTAGCAAACGAAAAGGTTCGTAAGGCTTCCCATATTGACCGAAATTGCCAGGGACCTGAATGGCCGGCAGCTGGTTGTTCAGGCCGCCTTCCGTCAGGGGTGCCCCGGCGGTCTTGTCGCGCATCGAGGACGCGAAATCTTTCTGCCCGATCTGGACCTTGTATGGGGTGCCGGCCTTCGCGGCATCGAACAGCGACTTGATCTGCTCAGTGCTGATGTCCAGCGATGGGGGTGCAACCTGCGGCGCCGACGGGAGGCCGAATGACTTCCACTGGACAGCGCTGTAACCGGGTGCGCCGTTGTCAAAGTCGCCCGGAGCGGTGTCGGCGTAGCCCCACTCGGACGGAGAGGCGTAGCCGGCGTACTTCAACGCGGACTTGCTGTTGCGGATCTAAATATTGAGCCGTTCGGCTTCGGCCTCGATCTCGTCCATGCGCTTATGCGTGATTGTGTTATCGAGCGTGCGACGGGCGACTTCGTCCGTCAGTTCTTTTAGCCGCATCTGGGCGGCATGACTTGTCATGGGCGTTTTCGTCCTTAAAAGGCCAGCGCCGCAACGTAATTGGGGCGCAAAAAGGTAAAGGGGCTGTCGCCGATCGCGTTTCGGCTAATCAGCGGTCCGGTATCAGTGGCCTTCTCGGCGGAAGGACTCGGCGGCGGCGGAACCGGCGGCTTTCGCGGCGGGTTCGGCGGCGGCGGATTCCTCGGCGGAGTTCAAACGGCTCTCGGTTCGCTGTGGGAAAGAGTATTCAGTTGTTGGTACAAAGCCTACTACAAATATGGGACAAAGGTGGGTACAAAATGGCTACAAAGGTGGGAACAAAGCGCAGCGAAAGCCATACCCCGCTTTGGCGTTTGCTGTGAACGAGCACTACGTAAGGATATTCACGCTGGACGCTGGACGCTCAGTAAAACACCAGGTCAGGCGGTATTAGTAGGACGTTTTTCGCTTTCATACTTCTTGGTCATGTGCTCGATCGCCTGCAGCTGCGTCTGGGCAAGGTCGTCTCGCACTTGGCCGGCGCGCGTAGCGGCATCCAGTGTCGGTTGCGCTTGCCCCTGAAAATGCGGCATGACTTCTGCGGCGAACAGTTCGGCGGAACGTTTGGTCGCAGCCGGATTGGCCCACTCGTGGCCCATCTGCAGCATGCAGCCGAATCCACCGGACTGATCGCACAGCCGCTGCACCTGAGCGCGCGCCCGCTCGGGCGTGCCGATCACTCCCGCGCCGTTGTCGTTGATGATGTCGATCATCTCGTCGAGCTGCTCCCCCGGCATGGTCATCTGGGGAAAGGCTGCCACCTTCTGGAAGTACCGGAACCACGGCTCGATACCGAATTTCACGTCGGCGCGGGCCTGTTCGTCGGTCTCGGCGAGATGGAACGGGCCGACCAGGCTCCAGTTCTTGCGGTCGACCTGGGTGCCGAAGGCTGCCGCGCGCTCCTCGACAATGCCCCAGTGGTAAGCGAGGGCATCGAAGCCTTCGATGGTGAGCGTCGCGCCGATGGAGAGCAGGCCGATGCCGTGCTTGCCCGCCAGCCTCGCGCCCGTCGGTGAGGCGACCGCGGCCACGGCCAGCGGGATCCCGCCGTCGGAGTACGGGGCAAGCTGCAACTTGGCGTCGAACAGCTGGTGGGTGGCGGTTTTCGCACTTACTGTTTCCCCCGCCAGCAACCGAACGACGATGTCGAGGTTGGTTTCGAGAAGCTCGCGCGTGTCGGTGGGGTTCAGTCCGATCATCGCGGAGTCGGTCGGCAGCGAGCCCGGCCCCACCCCGCCGATCACGCGACCATGGGTGAGATGGTCCAGCAGCATCAGCCGGTCAGCGACCCAGAGCGGGTTGTGGTACGCGAGTGAGATGACTCCGGTTCCAAACCGAATCCGCTCGACACGTTCAGCCGCGGCGGCGATGAAGACCTCCGGCGAGCTGATGATCTCGCTACCGGCCGAGTGATGCTCGCCCAACCACACTTCGTCGAAGCCGAGGGCGTCGAGATGCTCGATGAATTCCAGGTCTCGTTGTAAGGCAAGCGTCGGATTGGTGCCTGCTCGGTGGAACGGGGCGATGAAATATCCAAACCTCAGCTTGGCCATTGGAGTCCCCTTGCAGTCGCGTTGCCCGAACCATAACTCAAGCTGCTCTGCGCCGGGCCAGAAGGGAAGACCCTAGATATTGCTCAGCCGGTGGGGCCAGGTCGTCATGGCCCCACCGGCTTAGGGAGCAAGTCTTTGTCGTGTCAGTGCTTTACGGACCGCCGCCGCAGATGTTGCCGACGCAACCGCCGCCACCGCCGGGACCGCCGCCGCCACCACCAACGCCGGGGATGTTGCCGCCTCCGCCACCGGGACCGCCACCACCCGTGGGGCCGCCCGGAACGCTGCCGCCGCCACCGCCGGGACCGCCGCCTCCGGTCGGCCCGCCCGGTACGCCGCCGCCTCCGCCTCCGGGACCGCCCGGTGCCGTGGATGTTGCGGGCGCCACGCTGGAGGAAGGAGAAGTGGTAGTCGATGGCGTCGTGCTACTACGCCCCTTGTTACCGCCACCACATCCGACCGCCAGCACGAGCATGGCTGCGACGCCGAAAAGCGCGACCGCGTTATTCGCTCCAGATCTCATCGGATTCCCCATTCTCACCTCGCGCCACACTGATGCAGTCCACCTGTCCGTACCCCGCATGCCCCGGTGCAAACGGGATTGGAGAGTTGAATATGGGGAGCCGCCCGGCGGTGAGTCTGGCGCGCGGATTGAGTTCGCCAGCAAATGGCACTCCGCGCTGGGGTGTGCGCTTAAATGGCCAAAGGACAGCGCTAGGCCGTCGGGTCGTGAAGGACCCAACGGCCTAGCGCATCCCGCGGCTCAGCAGTTGGCGCCGGGAATGCAGCCGGCGAGGACGGCCGTATGCACGCCGGATTGAGCTGCGGGATTGTCCACATGGGGACGCGCCGGCGCCACGCTGGTCGACTGGTGTGTCGTTGCGGTCGACGGGCTGCTTGCCGGGTTTACGCCAACGCCGCCCAAGCCGACCATCAGAGCAACCGCCGCTGCACCACCGAACACCGCGAACCTTGTCTTGGCTTGTGCCTTCATCACCCTCTCCTAACCTCGCATGGGCCCTTTGTTACAGGCAATTTTCGTCTGTTAATAGCTAATCATACACCTATGCAACTATTGCCCACGGGGCAAGCGTTCGGAGCCACCCGAATGCGCGGACCTACGTGAGGTCGGAGAACGGACTGTCAGGCCGCGAGTCGCGCACGACAAGTCGCACCAGCGCCGGATTCACCCGGCGCTGGTGCGGGAAGCTGCCGGCTACCCTTCCTTGGTGATCAGCTTTCGCAGCGCCACGCGGTCGGGCTTGAGCAGCTCGGCGATGCGCGGCTGGTTCACCTCGGCGACGATGATCTCGCCGACCTCCTGGTTGACCTCGCTGAAGATGCCGTGGGACTTCATCTTGGAGGTCTGATACAGGTTGTCCTCGGTCGGCGTGACGTAGTACACCGCTTCGGCCTTGAAGCGGTGGACGAGCCAGAGGTGGATCAGGGTCATCAGCCGCTTCTGGCGCAGCTTCTCGGCGAAGGTGTTCTGATCGCGCACGGTGAGGATGCTGCGGCCGTGGCGATCCTTGATGGGATCGAAGACGACGTTGGCCAGTTGTTCGTCCCCGTCGCCGTAGATCCCGAGCACGAGCACATCCGAGCCGGCGCGCCGGGGGCGCAGCTGCACGCGCAGCTTCTCGCCGAGCTGGTAGTGCTCGCTCCACAGCGCCAGCCATTCCTCTAGCAGTTTCTTCGGCACCTCGGTCTGCACCAGATGCTGATGCTGGGTCGAGCCCTTGCCCATGGCTTTGGTGGTCGCCGTGCGTCCCGAGGAGGCGGCCAGCGCGGCGTCGCTGCGTGGGCCACCGACCAGGGTTTGCGGCGTGCGGTAGGGAGACTCGACGAGGCGCATCTTGCGCTGCAGGCGGGCGAGCGCCAGCATGCCGTCCTGCTGCAGCGAGGTGGCGAATTCCTCGGCGGCGACGCCGTCGATCTGGTGCCCGCCGTAAGTGATGAAGTTGAAGACGAAGCCCATCTTCCCGAGCTCCTCGGGGAAGCGCTTCATCTCCTCGTCGGTCATGCCGGTGGTGTCCCAGTTGAACGACGGCGAGAGATTGTAGGCCAGCATCTGCTCGGGGAACTCGGCGTGGATGGCCTCGGCGAACTCCCGGGCGTCGGCGAGATCCGCGGTCTTCGTCTCCATCCAGAGGATGTCGGCGAACGGCGCCGCTGCCAGTGACTTGGCGATCGCATACGGAATGCCGCCGCGGACCTGGTAGTAGCCCTCCGGGGTCCTCGCCAGCTCGGGGCTCCACGGCGGGTCGGCGCTCAACTCCCTCGCCTTCTCCCGGGCTGCGTAATGCGATGTCCGCGCGGCGAACTGCCGCCACTCCTCGGGGCTCATGCTCGCCGGCTCGTCTTCGCTAACGCCGAATGCGAGCACTTCCGCCACGGCATCGCTGTAAGTCATCAGCCCGGCGTCGTCCTCCCAGGCGGCCACGAACCGCGACTCGACCTGGTCGAACAGGTCGTCGATCGAGTCCTTTCCGTTCTCCCGCCAGGTGTTGACGGCGTCGGAGACCAAGCCCAAGATCCCCTGCCGCTCAAGCCACGCGTTGGCGATGCCGTATTCGCCATCGGCAAGGGCATACAAAAGGTGACCGTTCAGCTCCTTGACGCCAAGCTCGTAGAAGCGCCGTACCAAGGCCAGGAAACAGCCCTTGTACGAAGGAATGTTCAGGTTGGTCGCTCCCAGGAGGAACGCCTGGTCGCGTTCGTCGGAGTTGCTGTCGATCAGGTTGGCCGCCTCGGCGTCGGTGCGCGCGACGATGATGCCCGGTACCCGCATGATGTCGAGCTGGAAGCGCGCGGCGTTGAGGCGCTTGATCTGTTCGTCCGACGGCACCAGAACCTTGCCGCCCTGATGACCGCACTTCTTGGTGCCCGGACGCTGGTCCTCGATGTGGTAACCCGGGACCCCGACCTCGACGAAGCGGCGGATCAGGTTGCGGACGTGCGGGTCACCGCCGTGACCGGTGTCGGCGTCGGCGATGATGAACGGCCGGTAGTCATACTCGGTGGCCGTGGCGCGCTGCTGTTCGCTCATGTGCAGACGCAGGTACTGCTGGTTGCGGTCGGCGGTGAGAAGGGCGCGCACCAGGACCGCGGCGTCGTCGGGAACCTGGCTCAGGGGGTAGCTGGCCAGGTCGGGCCCCGGGTCTTCGGTGGTCGAACCCTTGGCGGACGTTGCCCAACCACCGAGGTAGATCCCCTCGATGCCCATTCGCTTCATGCTCACTGCTTGGCCGGGCGAGTAGGGCCCGAACGTCGTGATGCTCTTTTTGGCGGCGAAGAGCTCGCGCAGGCGCTTGTAGAAAGCCTCCGCCGCGTCGCGTGTGACCGTGTAGTCGGTGGGAATGGTGCCGCGCTGCTCTACTACCTGGCGGGCCGTGTAGAGGCGAATGATCCCCGCAAAGCGCGGGTCGTCGAGGTATCGCTGGGTGGCGGCGACGTCTTGTTCGAAGGGTGCGGGAACCTCGGTGTCCGCGTCGATGATAGCCATGGCCTTACGCTCCTCTTTCAGCACGATTCCGCTGAACGTGAGTGTATCCCCGGAATCGGGAGTTAAATCACCGGTCGACAGCGCCCAGGTTTCGCGTATCGAGAGCACAATCAAGACATTTGGGGGCAACGGTCGACGGATGCCGGCACCGTTACGAACCGCGAACCAGGCTCAGGCCTCAAAAAGCGTGGCGCCGAACATGATAGACATCGCGGCGGCCATCGTTGCTTGAGCCGGCGTCACGAGCCAACGCCACCAACGATAGGTCGGCCCGTCCGGCCGCTTTGCTCCGAAACCAAACGTCCAGAAGACCGCGGCCACCACGAAGCCGACGAACCAGAACCAGTTGATCGCCGTGACCCATCCCGGCGACTCGGCGGCGGCCGATACATCCCCGCCAGCCATATCCATGTCCGTGTGCAGGTGCATCGACGAGTGGCCTGGCAACAGGAGCCCGTGGATGAACGCATACATCCAGGCCATTGCCAGCATCATCAGGGCGTGATACCCGTACACCGCGCGTCGGGGGGCCGTTTCAGCTGGAACAAGGGCCGAGATCACGAACCACACGGCCGCGAGCAAGAAGAACACCGCGGGTCCTGTCGCGGGCAACTGTGCGCCCCACGGCCAGGCCGTCACCGCCATCGCGATTGCCATCACGAAATGCAACCCACAACGGACGACCTCGGTCCACACTCGATGCCGACTCGCGATCGCGAACCCCCATGCGGCGGCGCTCAGCGCGGACAGGCCAGTGACCAGCCAACGAAGCGCAATGTCATGGATCATGCGAAGCGACATTGTGGATCAAGTCGGTGAGGCTCCGTTCGTTGTGGGTCGGTGTGACCGACCCGGGCAACACGCGCTCAGCCGGACGGCAAGCCCGCTCGCTTCAACCAATCCCGCTGGCGACGAATGAACTCCGCGTCGACGAGCTTCCCGTGACCGGGAACGTAGATGGCATCGGATCCACCGATCGCGAGCACCCGATCGAGGGTCGCCGGCCAGGCCGCCACATCGGACTCCGCGTCGATCGCGGGGTCGGCGGACTCCTCCACGAGGTCACCGGTGAAGACCACGACTCGGCCGTCACCATCGGCAGGGCCAGGCGCTATTACGACCAAGTCCGAGGTGGTGTGGCCACGGCCCAGGTGGGCGATCCTTACGCTGCGGTCACCGAGGTTGATGACGGCGCCGTAGACCCCGTGCTGCGGCGGCCGCAAGGCCGCGATCGCGCGGTCGATTTCCGAGGCATCCGCGCCGTAGTGAAGTGCGTCGTCGCGAATCTGGTTGGTTGCCGACGACAGGTATTCGACAACCTCTGGTGCGCAGTAGATCTCGGCTCCAACGAACATCGAGGAACCCAAGACGTGGTCGAAGTGCTTGTGTGTCAACACAATATGTGTGATCGAGCATCCAGCAAGCTGCCGAACGTCGGCGTCGATCGCGGCGGCTTCGGCCAGCGTGGTACCGGTATCGACGAGCAGCGCCCCCGAACGGCCCCGCACAAGCCCGATCGTGACATCGCAGAACGGCAGCCGACAGCGGTACACATTGTCGGTCAACTGTTCCCAGGTGAAATGCACAGACAGGACGGTAACGTCCGCGACGGCGCTGAAAAAGTAGCCTCAGGCCGGCGGCGGAACGGCTGCGCCGTACCACTTGCAGGCCACCAGTGCGAGTTCGACATCGGTCCGGTCGTCGATCGGCCGTCCACGCCTGGCGACCGCTCGGTCGACGCCGCCCTTCACCGTGCTCGGATCGGTGTTGAGTTCTTCCGCCGCGGCCTCGTAGCCCGAACCGAAACGCAGGAATACCTGCAGCGTGTTCCGCAGTTGAGCGTCGTCATCGGTGTCGGACGCCAACGGACCGAGGACGTCGGCCACCCATTCGCGGAGCTCCTCGACACTTGCGCGCAGCAGCGCCGGCGCGATGACGCCGGGATCAGTTGCGGCTACTACCACCCGTTGGTGGCGGGTGCGGGCAAGCGCGGCCGCCCGCGCGCGTTGCGCCTGGCGATGGGATCGACGGAATCCTGCGACGTCAGAGCCCATCGCTCCGATCGCGATGTTGGGTGCATCGGGTCGTGCGCGCACGAAATCGCGGATTTTCGTGACGACGTCGCCCGGCGGTGAGCGGTACGGCAACCAAGCCCACGCACTGGTCGGGTCGGCAGGGGCTGAGAGCGCGCTTGCCGAGGTGTCGACGGCCCTCGCGAGGTCGCGTATGAACTGCTGAAGGCGCGCGTTCTCGTCGCCCACTGTCTCGTCCTCCGGATACCACGCGATGAGCGCAAGGTGCTGCGAGCGCAGTGGATAGCCGATTGCCCTGGAAGCAAAATCGACGTCGGTCGACGTGGCATCCGCGAGCACGGCTCGAATGCGCATTTCGCGAGTGGTGCTTTGATTCTTGAGCAACAGCCTGCGCTCGCCCTGATAGACCCTGACGGCCTGCAGTTCCATCGAGTCGACGTACTTCAACAACGTTCTGGTTATGGCCCCGATTACCGCAACCCTGCTCGTCGGCTCCAGCTCGCAAGCATCCAGTTCGACGAACACCAGCTCGGTCAACCGGCGCTGACCCAGCCGGTAAGCGCGCATCATCGCGTTGGCCGGAACATTGTGTTGAGCGACGCCTCTGGCGTACTCGACTGACGTCGCCGGCGCGGGGATCTTCTCTACGCTGATGTCGTGAAGCAGTGCGTGCAGGATGGTCTGGACATGGTCCTGCACCCCCCGATGTAGCAGCTCGAGCATGCGCTCATCGCGGGGAAGTTCCGGAATGTTGTCTTCGAGCGCGGTCGATATAGCGGTGCTGATCTTGGTGACCTGCGCGTTGAGCCGAGCGGCGACTGCGGCGACATGGCCATCCATGTCAACCTCGTCGTCGGCGTGCGCTGCGGTCACCCCATGACAGTAGATGCCGGCGCGCCCACGGGGTAGCCGTATCGCCGGTTCGCACGCAACGATCATGTGTCGGAAATACTTGACATGTCGAAGATTTCCGACATATGGTGTCGATCGTGGCGGGTTCCAACCGGATCTTTCTCGCTCTGGCGCACCCGGTGCGGCGGGAATTGCTCGAAATCCTTACCGGACAGCAACTCTCCGCGGGGGAGCTCAGCGACCGGTTCGAGCTCAGTCGCCCCGCCGTCGCCGAGCACCTCCGGGTGTTGCGTGAAGCCGGGCTGGTGGCCGACGAGCCGCAGGGCCGCCGTCGCATCTACCGCCTGACCGCAGAACCGCTGGCGGAACTCGGTGAGTGGCTGCATCCGTTCGAGAAGTTCTGGCGCGGACGGCTGGCCGTACTCGCCGAGGCAGCAGAGGAGCTGGAATGACCGGGACATCAACGCCTGCGACCATCCGTGTCGACCAATTCGTGGCGGCTCCGCCGGCCGCGGTGTGGCGGTTGCTTACTGAACCCGAGCTCATGCGGCTCTGGTGGGCCGAGGGCGAGGTGGCGGCGGTGGTCGGCCACCAATTCACCCTCGACATGCCCGGCTATGGAAAACAACCCTGCAAGGTGCTCGAGGTCGATCCACCACGCCGCTTCGTCTATACATTCACCCCGGCCTGGACGCTGGCCTGGCGCCTGGAGGAGGAGGGCACCGGCACCCGGGTGTTCTTGGAGCACAGCGGATTTGACCTGGACGATACGCGGATGGCGGAGGCTTTCAATCGCATGAGCCCGGGGTGGCGCGACGTCGTTCTCCCCCGCCTTGCCCAATCCGTCGCACACGTCTAAGTCTGCTCGCAACACCCGAAGAACCCGACCAGGAGGGAACACGATGCGCGCAGTCGTCATCACCAAGCATGGCGATCCATCGGTGCTACAGGTGCAGCAGCGGCCGGACCCGCCCCCGCCCGGCCCGGGTCAGCTGCGGATTGCCGTACGTGCGGCGGGGGTGAACTTCGCCGACCACCTCGCCCGCGTCGGCCTGTACCCGGACGCGCCGAAGCTCCCGGCGGTGGTTGGCTATGAAGTCGCCGGGACCGTCGCGGCCGTCGGCGCCGGCGTCGATCCGGGCCGCATCGGCGAACGGGTGCTGGCGGGAACGCGATTCAATGGCTACGCGGACATCGTCAACGTTGCGGCCACCGACTCGGTGGCGCTTCCCGACGCACTGAGCTTCGAGCAGGGCGCCGCGGTGCCCGTCAACTACGCGACCGCGTGGGCGGCGCTGCACGGCTATGGCTCCCTGCGCGCCGGCGAGCGGGTGCTGGTTCACGCCGCGGCGGGCGGCGTCGGCATCGCGGCCATCCAATTCGCGAAGGCCGCCGGGGCCGAAGTGCACGGCACCGCGTCACCCGGTAAACACCAGAAGCTTGCTGAGTTGGGCGTGGACCGCGTGATTGACTACCGGCGCGACGGCTGGTGGAAGGGCCTCGGCCCCTACGACCTGGTGCTCGACGCCCTCGGCGGGACGTCGCTGCGGCGCTCCTACGAGCTGCTGCGCCCCGGCGGAAGGCTTGGCGGCTATGGAGTTTCGGCGATGCAGCAGGGTGAGAAACGCTCGCTGCGCACGGCGGCTCCACACGCGTTGTCGATGCTGCGCGGTTTCAGCCTGCTTGACCAACTCTCGGAGTCGAAGGCCGTCATCGGTCTGAACATGCTGCGGCTGTGGGACGACCGCGGCACGCTCGAGCCTTGGATCACTCCGCTGAAAGGGGCGCTCGACGACGGCACGATCTCCCCGATCGTTCATGCGGCCGTTCCGTTCGCCGAAGCGCCCGAGGCGCACCGGATCCTCGCGGCGCGGGAGAACATCGGCAAGGTCGTGCTGGTCCCGTGAGCCTTACACCCGCCTGCAACACGGCGTTTGAGGTGTCACAGGGGTGGCTATGTCTCCAGAATGGCTGTCACCGATTCCCGTGGAGTCGTCATAGAGGCGACGCCCGACGAAATCATGGACGTGTTGTTCGACCTCGAATCATTGCCCGAATGGTCCTCGGCTCATCAAAGGGTGGAAATCCTGGAACGCGACGACCAAGGCCGACCGAGCATATCCCGATAGGTTGTGAAAATCGTGGGCGTCAGCGATGAGCAGGTGCTGGATTACTCGGTTCACCACGACGGGGTGAGCTGGACGCTGGTAAGCGCCAAGCACCAACGTGCGCAGGACGGCCGCTACACGCTTACCCCCGATGGCGATTCCACCCGGCTGAAATTCGAGCTTTCGGTCGACCCAACAGTGCCGGTTCCCGGATTTTTGATCAAACAGGGGGCAAAGGGTTTGATGGACACGGCCACCGAGGGCCTGCGGAAGCGAGTGCTCGAGGTCAAGAAGGGCAGCAAGTAGCCGCGCCTCGATAACCATCCCGTTGAGCCGTGCATGAACGACGGCTATCTTCTGGGACCGCAGTTAGCGACACTGTCAGGTATGGAATTCACGGGTCGCATGCTTCACCGAAGCGCATCGGCCACCCCGGGCTTGGCACTCCTGGTGCTACTGGCCGGCTGCAGTGGCCACGGTGAAATTCGAATGACGGCGCCGCTGGCGCCGATAGTGACGACGGTCGGCCGCACAATGCCACAAGCGCCGTCCACCGGTCCGCTGACCATCACGAGTCCCGCGTTTGCCGACGGCGCGCCGATCCCCATCCAATACACCTGCAAAGGAGCCAACATCGCGCCACCGTTGGCCTGGTCGGCCCCGTCGGGCGGCGCACTCGTTGTCGACGACCCCGACGCCCCCCACGGACCCTACGTGCACTGGATCGTCACCGGAATGGCCCCGGGTTCGGGCAGCACTGCCGACGGTCAGACTCCTGCCGGCGGCAGCGTCCTGCCGAACTCCGCCGGCCAGTCGGCATACGGCGCGCCGTGCCCGCCGGCGGGCACCGGAACACACCACTACCGGTTCACTCTCTACCAGCTTCCGAACACGTTCCAACTTCCGGCGGGACTGGCCGGGGTCCAAGCGGCGCAAGCGATAGCGCAGGCCGCAACCGCACAAGCCCTGCTTACCGGAACGTTTGGAGCCTGACACTCTCCAATACCGATTTGACGGAGTGCGCCATGCCGATGCAACCGACGTTGGATGTATCGAAGGCAATCGAATTCGGCCAGCTGGTCAACGCAACCTACGCGACAGCGCCCAGCGATTTGACGAACGCGGCCGGCCAGGCGGTGAGTGCCGGCGGCATCGGCTACGTCGTGATCACGACGATTTATGCCAACGATCTGGCGACCGACATGAACCCGGGCCGAGCCGATGACGAAGTTTCCATCGGGCTGATCTGCCAGGTGACTCAAACCGGCGACGTGGTGATCGCGATTCGGGGCACCGAAGGAATCCTGGAGTGGGTCCACGACGCCGAGTTCGACCTGGTGCCTTGCCCATTCCTGGCCGGCGCCGGCCACACCGAAGACGGCTTCACCGCCATGTACGAGTCCCTGAGGACCGGAACCGAGCCGGATTCGCCGACCGTCGTCAATGCGCTCGCGAAGCTTGCGTTCCCCCACCCCGTGGCCTCCGTGACGATCTGCGGGCACAGTCTGGGCGGAGCCCTTGCCACACTGCTGGCTCTCGACGTCGCGGCGAATACGGCTTTCACCGCCCCCGCCGTCTACACCTATGCCAGTCCGCGCACCGGGGATTCCCTGTTTGCAAGCACCTACGACCAGGTGGTCAGCAACTCGTATCGGATTGCCAATCGCCTCGACATCGTTACCGCATTGCCCCCTCCGATCGACTACCAGCACGTGCTCAGTCCATATGAGCTGAACCCGGTTCGATTAACGCCTCTTCCGCCGAAGGTCCTGGTCAATTCCACGGTGCCGTGTGAACATTCGCTCGCGACGTACCTGTATCTGCTGTCGCTGCAATGCGGTGGTCCGGTTCTTCCCCTCGAGCCCGCCTGTAAACCCTGAACGCGCCTGCTACGACAGGTCGTCGATGATCTGATACGCAGCGTTATAGCCCGGGGTAAATGTGATGCCCGGACCGCCATGGCATCCCGCGCCGCCGAGGTAGAGGCCGTCGATCGGGATCGGAAGGTCGAGGAAGCCTTTGGGCCCGGGCCGATTGGGGCCCATCAGATCCGGGTGCAGCAGTCCATGGCAGAAGTCGCCGGCGGGTGCGCCGAACATGGTATTCATGTGATACGGCGCAAACGTGATGTGGCGGATCACAATGTCCTTGAAGTTGGGTGCGAATTTGGTGATCTTGTCGATAACACGTTGTGCCATCTCGTTTTTGAGGTGCCCGTGCTGGTCGCGGTTGACTTCGACCGGGAATGCATAGGCGAATGCGCTCGCGGCGTGCTTACCGGGCGGCGCCATGCCGGGGTCGTGCACTGACGGGATCTGCATCCCCATCGACGGATTGTCGGGGACGATCCCCCGCCGGCAGATCTCCCATTGCTGTTGCTGCACTTCGGGCGAGCCGAAAATGCCGACCGACTGTTGCATGCCCTCCTCGTTCAGCAACTCGTACGGCGGAGCGAATTCGGGCAGCCCATCGAGGGCGAAATGGATTTGCACGAAAGAGGCACGGTGATCGCGACCCGAGACCCGCGAGA
This sequence comes from Mycobacterium sp., assembly GCA_035511785.1. Taxonomy (GTDB): domain Bacteria; phylum Actinomycetota; class Actinomycetes; order Mycobacteriales; family Mycobacteriaceae; genus Mycobacterium. Next base: position 9,244 of record DATKEW010000104.1, on the reverse strand, counting down.
CCAGTTCTGCCGGAACGTGTTCGGGAGCGATGAATTCGGTCAGGGTGACGTCCGGCGACAGGTTGGACACCACGATCGGCGCAGAGATCGTCGACCCGTCCCGCATCCGCACACCGGTCACCGCACCATGGTCGACCAGAATCTGCTCCACCTTCGCGCGGAATCGGATCTCGCCACCGTGCGAGATGAAGAGCTCACGCAGATGCTCCGTCAGTGCGCCAATGCCGCCTTTGAGCTTGGTCATCATTGCCGTGCTGTCGTCGGGCACCGCGAGCGCGAACGCCAAGCATGTGGCGCTGCCCGGTGTATAGGGTCCGCGGTAGGTCGAGTTGACCGCCAAAAACGCGAGCATCCCGCGCATGACCGCATGCTTTTCCTTGTCGGGCAGGTATCGGTCGATCACGTCCATCGCCGACCCGAACAGCATTTCGTGAATCGCCCGACGCTCGGCGTCGTTGGTTGCGCAGGCATACATTTCGTCGAGGGTCTTGGGAGGCTTGCGCACGTCGAAGCGGCCGAGGGCCCGCGCGGGCCCCTGACTCCAGCCGATCAGTTCAGCCATGCCGGTGACGGCCTCGAGTCCGTGCTTCTCACCGAGGTGCGTCATCAGCTGCAACGGGTCGCGGTAGAAGATCATCGGCTCTTCACCGGATTCGCCGATGTTGATCGACATCACCTCCGGCTCCACGGTGGGCAGGGTGTCCAGGCCGAGGTCTTTGGTGATTTGGCTCGCCGTGGGGAACTGCACCGAACCTGCGATCTCATAGCGGAAGCCGTCGATCAATTCGACGGTTGCCGCCATGCCGCCTGCGTAGGTGTTGGCTTCCAGGCACACGGTGCGCAGGCCTGCGCGCTGCAGAATCGCCGCGGCGGTCAGTCCGTTGTGCCCGGCACCCACCACGATTGCGTCAAAGTCCGTCTTGGAAAGAGTCTCCGTCATAGTCCTGGCCCCTGTCCTCCCGCGGGTTAGCGCGTGCCAAGAATATGTCAGTCCTGACACAATTGGAAGGCGTCAGTTCTGACGAATCCGCAGGGGCTGGGATACCATCGGTCCACTATGACCGCGCCGACAAACCGTCACGAGCTGCGCCGTCGATCGACGCATGAGGCGCTTCGTCAGGCTGCGTTGAAAAGCTTTGCCCGCAAGGGGTTTACGAATGTGACAGTGACGGAGCTGGCGCGGGAAGCCGGCGTTACCGAGCGCACCTTCTTCCGGCATTTCCCCACCAAGGAAGCGGTGCTGTTCCAGGACTACGAGACACAGCTGGAATGGCTGGCCGACGCGCTCGCCCAGCGTCCGGCATCCGAGTCGCTGTTCGATGCGGTGTTGGCGAGCGTGGCCGCCTTCCCGCACGACTTTGAAGTGGTCCGCCAGGCCGCGACCGCCCGCACGGAGCTGATCAGTGCGGACCGCATCGCGAGCCACCTGCGAGTGGTGCAATCGTCGTTCGCCGAGGTGTTGACCGAATTTGTCAGGGACCGCAACCCCGACGCGGCGAACATAGATCGTGATGCCGAGGTCGCGGGCTCCGTTCTGGCTGCGGCTCTGGTTGTGGCAGTGGAGAATTGGGGCCGCAATGGCTGCTCCGGCGACCTCGGTGAACTCGTGACCGCAAGCCTGGATCTGGTTCGTTCCGGTTTGGCGCCGCTGGCCTGACGGGCGATGGACTAGCCGCGGTCTGCGGTGGCGAGGCGCAGCAACCCGCGGCGCAACCCGTTGTCGCGTTTTCCCGCGGCAAGTTCGACCAGGGCGATCTCGGCGACGGCGGCGACGAGCAGTGCGGCGATCGGTTCGGGCGGCTTCCATCCGAGCGCTACCAGGTCGGGGAGAATCGAAACAGCAGCGCTCTCGTTACGGGCCGCGACCAAATCGCTCAAGCCGGCCTCCGTGCGCGACTGGACGAGCAGCGCCTTGGTGGCCGGCTCGGCCAAGCACCCGTCGAGGTAGGCGTTCATGCCCGCCTCGAGCCTGTCGCGACCGGGCGGCAGGTCGGCGATGGCCGCGGCGATCGACTCTTCCAGCTGGTCGTGGAAGCGAGCATGCAGCGCCCGCACGTATTCGGCCCGGCTGGGCCAATGCTGATAGAAGCTACCTTTCGCCATGCCGGCCTCGGCAACTATCGCGTTGACGGAGATCCTGGCCAGGTCGGCCGACCCCAGCAGGCGTTGTCCCGCATCCAGTAGCGCATTACGCCCTGGCTCCGGCGATCTCACCGCAGCCCGGCCTTGCGTTGGCTGCGCCGGGCGAGCATTTCGCCGTATTGCTCGCACACATGAATCACTCCGGTCAGTTGATAACTGACCCATCCGTTGTGGGTGGACGGGAGGTTCTTCTCGAACAGCCGGTGGCCGATGATCTGGAGGGCCCATCCTCCGACGAACATCGTGGCACCGAGTTTCGGCTTGGCGAACGCCAGCGGGAGGCCGGCAGCGATGATCGGCGTGCCGACGAGATGAGTCGCCCTTACCCCCTTTGATGTGTGTTGCGTTCGGTAATACGCCATCTTGTCCGCGAAAGGAGCTTCCGGCGGCGGGGCTTGTTGCATCCGGTTTCCTTCTTGTCAGTGCGTACTCATCGTTGTACGGTACGGTATGACCGACCAGTCGGTCAATACCTGAGAGGAACTCCCATGCCGACTATCCAAACGCGGGCGGGCCGGCTCGCCTATAGCGAACTGGGCTGTGGGCCAACGGTTCTGCTGCTGCACGCGACACTGCATGATCGCCACGACTTCGATCCGATCGTCGGGGCGCTGGTCCGGCGCTACCGCACCATCGCAGTGGACTGGCCCGGGCACGGCGATTCGGATGCCGTCGACGCCACCGTTGAACCCGGCGCACCACTGTTCGCGGACGTCCTAGAAGATGTCGTCGACGACCTGGGTCTGTCGCGGGCAGTGTTGATCGGAAACTCGGTCGGCGGGTTCGCCGCGGCGCGGTTGGCGATCAATCGCCCCGAGTGCGTCGCGGGTCTGGTCTTGGTCAACGCGGGCGGGTTCGTTCCGTGGAATGCACTGTCTCGCGCCTCTTGCCGGGTGCTCGGCACGCCGGCCGTGTTCCGGCGGGTCGCTCCCCTGTTCGTCCGTGGCTACATGAAGGCGAAGACCGACAGCGACCGGCAGATCATCGCGCGCGCCACCGCCGTGGCGAAAACGGCAGAGGGCGTCCGGATCGGCACGGGACTGTGGCGAAGCTTCGCCACTGCCGCGCACGACCTTCGAAGCCGTGCCGGTGAGCTGTCGGTGCCCACGCTCATCGTGTGGGGCAAGAACGACATCGCGATCCCGCTGCGAGCCGGACACGCGACCCATGACGCCATTCGCGGTTCCCGGCTCGAGATTCTCGATACCGGGCATGTGGTCTTCTCCTCGGACCCGGACGGCTTTCTCGCCGTCGCCGAGCCCTTCCTGCAATCGGTCAGTCTGCGGCGATGATCGCCTGCCCCTGGGACGGCGTGTCAATCTCCGCTGCGTCCGCCACGGCTGCCTCGACGAAGCGGCGCAGCACGGCGTTGCGGGCGCGCGGCAGAAATGCCAGGAAGACGGGACTTTCGGGCGCTCCGCGCAGTGCGATGAACCGGACACCGGGGTGGATGTTGCGCCTGACGGCGGCGTCGGGAATCACGCCGATGCCACGGTCGGCGGCCACCGATTCGATCCACTCGTCGAAATTCGTCGTCTCGACAACCGTTTCCGGTCCCATACCTGCCGGCCAGGACCATGGTCCGGTGGTGCCGCTGGCGATGTTGACGACGAGCGGCCACCGGGGGACCTCGGCCCAGTCCAACTCTGTTCTATCGGCCAGGCGTGAGTTAACCGAACACACCGCCACCCGCGACTCATTGAACAGGTGCACTACTCGCACGGCAGTTGACGTCACGTGCCCGCGCACCACGGCGACATCGACTTTTCCCTGCTGTATGGCGCCCAGCGCGTCGTCGGTACGGATCAGGCTTACCGTCGTCCCGGTTGCCCGCTCAAACCGGGCAACGGTGTTCTGCGCCCATGGATCGGGCAACAACCAGCTGAACCCAAGACGGTAACTCGCCTGCCGCCGCACGGCGCCGAACCCGCGTTCCAGTTCGGCGAGCACCCGTTCGACGTGGTCGAGGAAGGAGCGTCCGGCCGGGGTCGCCTCCACGTGACGCGAGCTGCGGTCAAGCAGTGTGACTCCGAGCGCGTCTTCCAGCTGCCGGACGGTACGACTCAACGCGGGTTGGGTGATCGTGAGTTCGTCGGCCGCGTGGGTGAATGACTGGAGTCGCGCCACCGCCTCGAACGCGCGCAGGTGACGCAACTCCACTCGTCCGCTGTCCAGCCCGCCCATGCCTGAAAAGCATAGATCCGCTACAGGAGGCATTTCACAGCCGGTTTTCCCGGCCCTAACGTCGACGGCAAGAAGGGCGCAATCCGTGTCCTCGCCCAGTCCGGAGGAAACCAATGCCGCTGTTGTACATCGACCTCATCGAGGGGCGCACGCCATCCGAGGTTCGCACGCTGCTGGACGCAATCCACGACGCGGTGGTTGAAGCGTTTGGTGTGCCGCAGCGCGACCGCTACCAGGTGGTGCACACGCACCCGGCCCACGAGATCGTCGCGTGGGATACCGGTCTCGGCATCGACCGCTCACCCCGGCAGGTGGTTTTGCACGTGGTGAGCCGGCGACGTACCCGCGCAATGAAGGAAAAATTCTATGAGGTGCTGGCATCCAGTCTCGCCGAGCGGTGCGGGCTCGACCCGGCCGATCTGATTGTCTCGATTTCCGAAAATGAAGATCAGGACTGGTCTTTCGGTTACGGCCGCGCGCAGTTTCTCACCGGAGAGCTCGGCTGAGCCGGAAAGGAGCGAAGCGATGTCACTGAATACCCGTCTCACCGAATTCTTCGGGATCGAACATCCGATCCTGCTGGCGCCGATGGCGATGATTTCCGGGGGTCGGCTCGCTGCGGCGGTGACCGCCGCCGGCGGCCTGGGCCTCATCGGCGGAGGCTATGGCGACGCCGAATGGCTGCAATCGGAGATCGGCCAAGCCGGAGGCGCACCAGTCGGATACGGCTTCATCACGTGGAGCCTGGCCCGTAACCCGGAACTGCTCGACACGGCCCTCGCCCGGCGACCCGCGACGATCATGTTGTCGTTCGGCGATCTGCGGCCATTCGCCGACCGCATCCGCGAGGCCGGCGTTCCGCTGATCGCTCAGGTGCAGACTCTCGACCAGGCACGCCGGGCCCTCGATGTGGGCGCGGACATCGTTGCGGCTCAGGGCGGCGACGCCGGTGGGCACGGGATGAGTGTCCGCTCGATTTTCACCCTGGTGCCAGAGGTCGTCGACCTCGTTGCCGAGCGCTCGGCCGAGACGCCGGTGCTGGCCGCCGGCGGTGTCACCGATGGCCGCGGGCTTGCGGCGGCGCTGGCGCTCGGCGCCGACGGCGTGCTCGTGGGCACCAGGTTTTGGGCTGCCCCAGAGGCGTTGGTTTCGGCGCGAGCACACCAGCGAGCCATCCGCGCCAGCGGGGATGACACCGTTCGCACTCAGGTCTATGACGTTGTGCGGCGGCTGGATTGGCCCGCCGAATACAACGCGCGGGCGCTGGGTAATTCCTTCCTCGACACCTGGCATGGCAACGAGGCGCGACTATCGGAGTCGTTGCCCGAAGCGGTGGAAGCCTTCGAAAAGGCTGTCGCCGCAGAGGATTTCGACACCGCCGCCATACTCGTCGGCGAAGGGGTGGGACTCATTCACGACATCCGCCCGGCCGCTGACATCGTGCGCGAGATGGCCGACGATGCCGCCCGGATTCTGGGCCGTGCGGAGGCGCAGCGCTCAATACAGGGGTGACCAGGCCGACGTGCGCAGCAACCGGCTCTCCCATTGATCCCGGTACTTCAAGGCCTCGTACATGTAGCTGCCGGGCGCCCGGTGCTCGGGCGGAGTCTCGGTAGTCAGCAGGTGCACGAGCGCGGCATAGTTGTTGGAGTCTTCGATCTTCTGCCACAGCATCGCTTCTCGTCGCCGGTAGCTGCCGTGCGCGATCTGGAAGCACGCCTGGATATCGAGGATCCGCATCTTCCGTGGAGCTTTGGAAAGGACCCGGTAGTAGATCTCATCCCACGAACGGATGTAGTCGTCCAGCGGCGCGTAGGGCCAGCCGGTGTCTTCCATGAACAGGCTCAGCGGATGGGTTGCACCATCGGTGGGCACGGTGGTCAGGTCTACCGTCTGAAGCGGCGACCAGTAGACCGGCAGCAGGAGCTTGCCCGTCACTTCGTGGCGCAGGTTGTCCAGTGCGCGCATCCATGGCCGAAGGTCGCCGGTCTGGGCGCGGTGTACGAGGCGCTCCCAAGCGGTGCCGTCGGTGATGCCCGTGATGGTGACTACGTTGTAAGACACGCCGGTTCCATGAGCGTGGTTGGTGTACCAGAGCAGCCGTGCGTCGTCTTCCATGGCCAGTGTGGGCATCCAGCCCTCGCGGTAGGCGGCCTCGAATTCTTCCTCTCGTGCGCCGACCACTTTGTGGGCCTCGTGAAGAAACAACACTTGGACTCCCTGGTTTCACACGTCATCCGCGATGAGCGTGGCGAGCTCACGGCGGTTGACTTTGCCGGTTGAGTTGTAGGGAATACGGTCGACGATTACCAATCGCTCGGGCAGCTTGAAGTAGGCGATCAACTCGCGGCAGTGCGATCGCAGTTCCTCGAGTGTCACTGGGGCACAAGCCACCACCGCGGCGCCCACCCGCTGGCCGAGCTCCTGGTCGGTGATCCCGGCGACCGCGACGTCCTTGATTGCCGGATGGGAACGCAACGCCTCTTCGACCTCGATCGGTCCGAACTTCTCTCCCCCGCGGTTGATGGTGTCACTCAGCCGCCCGCTGGGGAAGATGTAACCGTCGGCATCCTGGCGAGCAAGGTCACCGGTGTGCAGCCAGCCTTCGCTGACGTTCTGGGTGGTGTTCACCCACAACTCGCCCACCGCTCCGATCTCGACGTCGTTGCCCGTGTCGGGGTCCACCACCCGCACTTCAACTCCGGGTAGCGGTCGGCCGACAGACCCCGCGCGGGCCGGATCGCGGTGGTCGTCGGGCATCAAGGTCGTGTATGCGCCGAGGGTCTCGGTCTGGCCGAAGACGTTGGCGAACGCCACGTGTGGCATCGCGGCCATTGCGCGGCGCACCAAATTGATGGGCGCGGCGGCGGCCCCGTAGGCGATGGCGACCAGAGACGTCAGATCGGTGTTCGGGAAGTCGGGGTGGTCGAGGATCCGCTGCAGCATCGTCGGCACCATGAATGTGGTGGTGACCCGGTGCTCCGACACCAGCCGTAGCCACTCCCCGGCATCGAACCGCTTCTGCACCACCGAGGTGTTGCCCGAGTACAAACTGCCGAGCGTGCCAAGCGCGCCGCCGACATGGAAGAAGGGGACGCACATCATCCCCACCGCGGGTTTCGCGTCCGCGCGGAATGGTGCCGACATTCCCCTGATCCGCCTGGTGAGCTGCCGGCTGGTAATGGCGACGGCCTTGGGAAGCCCCGTCGTCCCGCTCGTGAACAAGATCAAGGCATCTCGGTCGGCGACGTCCTCGAGGGTGTCGTCGGCGGGTGACGCGGACGACGGCTGGCCGACGAGATCCGCGTCGGTTAGTACCGTGGGGGCACCCGCTTCGCCGAGCCGGTCGACGTAATGCTCACCCGCGACGGCCACGCCGGCGCAGCCGGCATTCTTCAGGAGTCCCTGCAACTCCGGCGGTGTCAGCGCGGGGTTCATGAGCGCGGCTGCCGCGCCAAGGCGCGCCGCCCCGAGCAACGTCGCGATCGACAGCAGGCTGCCGCCGTCGACGACGGCGACGCGGTCGCCGGCCCCTATGCCGTTCGCGGCCAGGCCGGCGGCGCACTGCCGTACTGCCGCCGCTAGCTCGCCATAGGTTGTGGAGCGGCCGTCGATGATAAGCGCGGCCCGGGCGGGATCGCGGGCCGCGGCGGCGTCGAAGATCGTGCCGGTGTTCATACGCGGCTCAGTGCAAGGGGGACCACTCAGAGGTCCGCAGCAGCCGACTGGTCCATTGGTCGCGCAGGTCTAGCGCGTCGTGCATCCAGGTACCCGGCGCCCGGTACTCGGCAGATATATGGGTCCGGAGCAGATCGAGCAGCGCCTCCGGCTTGCTAATGCGTTGCATCAGGATCACCTCCCGGCGCAGATGGCTGCCGAGGGCGGGCTGAAACGCAGCGTGCATGGTCAGCATTGACGATGGGTGCTCGAGGCTCTTGGCGTATACGTCGCCGCACCTGACGATGTATTCCTCGAACTTGTCTTCATAGGGCCACATGGTGTCTTCCATGTACAGGCTCATCTCGTGCTCTCGCCCATCGACCGGCACCTCGTCGAACGCGACCTCCAGCAGCGGTGACCATGGAAGCGGCACCAGCAGCTTCGCATCGACCTCATGGCGGAGCGCGTCAAGGCCGCGCATCCACTCCTGGAGGTCGCCCTTCTGGACTCGCCTGGTCAGGCGCTCCCATGCAGCCCCGTTGCGAACCGCGGTCATGGTCATCACGGTGTACGCGGGCCCGCTGCCGTGCGCCTGGTTGGTGTACCACAGCAATCGGGCCTCGTCGCTCTCGGCGAGCATGGGCATCCAGCCCTCTCGAAATGCTGCCTCGAATTCGTCTTCATGGCGCCCGCGCACCTTGTGCACCTCGTGCATGAACAGCATGCCGAGACCTCCCACATGCGGCGCTCTACCCTGAACGCCCTCGATCAACGGACGGTAACCCGGCAGGGTTTCTGGGATCGAGGCCGGGTCTACATATGCACAATTACACGTCGCGAGCGATCTAGACAGTCCAGTTGAGAATCTGGTTTGCTCAACTCGGTACCGTCCTTACCGGGCAGGAGTTTGCTGATGGCCCGACTCAACGTGCCGGATGGCCCCGGCGGCGAGGCCGCCATGATCTGGACGCTGCGGCCGCAGCTCGGTGGCATGGTCGAGCGGATGATCCGCGGGGCATACCAGCAGAGCATCCTGCCGGCCGACGAGCGTGAGCTGGCCAGGATGCGGATCGCGCAGATCAACGATTGCGTGGCGTGCTCGGATTTTCGCGCCCGGTCCGTGCTGGATGCGGGCGTCGCCCCGGAGCTCTACGACAATGTCGCCGCGTACGCCAGCTACCCGGGTTACACGTCGCGCCAGCGTCTTGCCATCGAATACGCCGAGCGCTTTGCCAACAACCACGCGTCGATGGACGAC
>DATKEW010000103.1:0-5037 GCA_035511785.1 Mycobacterium sp. | reverse complement strand
CGGTAACTGGGGTGCGATCGGAGTCGGAGTGATCACCGTCGCGCTCATCGCCAGCGTGGAGAGCCTGCTGTCGGCGGTTTCGGTCGACAGGATGCATCACGGGGCCGCGCACGGACTTCGACCGCGAATTGATCGGACAGGGTGTCGCAAACGTCGTGTCCGGGACCGTCGGCGGGCTGCCGATCACCGGTGTAATTGTGCGCAGCTCAACCAATGTCAACGCAGGAGCGAAATCCCGCGCCTCTGCGATACTGCACGGTGTCTGGATCCTGCTGTTCACGGTTCCATTCGCGGAGTTGGTCGAAGAGATCCCGACCGCGGCGCTCGCCGGCCTGCTCATCGTCATCGGAATTCAGCTGCTCAAGCCCGCACACATCGAAACCGTAATGAAGCATGGGGATCTCGCCGTCTACGTGGTGACCGCGATCAGCGTCGTCTTCCTCAATCTGCTGCACGGCGTGCTGATCGGGCTCGCTCTGGCCATCGCGTTGACCGGATGGCGGGTGATCCGGGTCAAGGTGGAGGCAAAGCCCGTACGTGACCAATGGAAGGGGCCATCGAGGGTGCGGCATACACGTTCCTCGCCCTGCCCCGGCTGACGCGCGTCCTGGCGTCTATTCCGCCCGGTCAGAAGGCGTCGGTCAGCATTTCGGTCAACTAAATGGATCACGCTGCGCACCAAGCCATTACCGACTGGCAGCGACAGTATGACGCAACGGGTGGCACCGTTGGGATCCATGGTGTGATCGAGCGGGCCACCTCGCCCACCGACCGGCCCGCAACCTCATCGAACCCGAAAGGCCCGAAGCCGCTGCTTAGTTGGCGGCTATCGCACCTAATCGAACCCGGAAGTCTCGAACCCGCTGTCTATTTTTCGCCCGCTGAGCTTCTGAACCACCCACTGATTCATCGATACGCGTTGCTCGGCGGCTTCGAGAGCGAGGCGCCCATGCAGCTCCGGGGATGTTCTCACGACGAACGTGCCGCTGTAACTACGTGCCGTTAGTGGCGTGGGCGGTGTTTCGCCACACGCTTGCAGGTCAGCGACAAACTGGTCGACAGCAGCCTCGGTATCGCCGATCGCCTCGCGGGGGGTTGGCGCTCGCCGCGACAAGGAAGGAAGCTCAATACACGACCCGACATATTCCTCGTGGTGGCGCGACCAATCCGCGCGGTAGGTGTAGCGGTTCACGCCGGATTTGATAGCACATGCGCTATCGATTTCGGCAGTCACGCATCCCCAGGGGACGCCGGCCGGCGAAGCTAATCGTGGGGCTCATGCCGGATTTGATAGCGCGCGCGATATCAAATCCGAAAACGCACGCATGGTCAGCCCCGCGCCATCGCTTCCAGCCGGCGGATGCGCTCCTCGATCGGAGGGTGCGTCGAGAACATCGACCCGATTCGCTCACCCGCACGGAACGGGTTGGCGATCATCAGATGCGCCTGGCTGGCCAGCTTCGGCTCCGGCGGCAGTGGGGCCGCCTGTACGCCACCGGAGATCTTGCGCAGCGCCGATGCCAATGCCAGCGGGTCACCGGTCAGCACGGCGCCCGACTCGTCAGCCTGGTACTCGCGGGAACGCGAGACCGCCAGCCGCACCACGGTCGCGGCGATCGGGCCCAACAGCGAAACCAGCAGCAGCCCAAGGCCTCCCAGGGGACTGTCTTCATCTCGGTCACCGCCGAACATTCCGGCGAACATGGCCAGATTCGCCAGCGCGGTGATTATCGACGCCATCGCGCCGGCGACGCAGGAGATCAGGATGTCGCGGTTGTAGACGTGCGACAGCTCATGACCCAGCACGGCGCGCAGCTCGCGCTCGTTGAGGATTCCCAGGATGCCGGTGGTGCAGCACACCGCGGCGTTGCGCGGGTTGCGTCCGGTGGCGAAAGCGTTGGGTGCGTTGGTGTCGCTGATGTACAGCCGTGGCATCGGCTGGTGGGCGCTGGTGGCCAGCTCGCGCACGATCCGATACATCAACGGCGCCTGCAACTCGGACACGGGCTGCGCGTGCATCGCCCGCAACGCCAGCTTGTCGCTGTTGTAGTACGTGTAGATATTGACTCCGATGGCGAACAGGGTCGCGAAAATCAGCGCCGTTCTGCCGAACATCGCCCCAACGGCCACGATCAACGCGGACATACCGACCAACAGGACGAAGGTCTTCAGGCTGTTGGCATGGGGATGCCAGGTCATCCGTGTCCTCCTACGAACACTCACTTCTTGCTCACTACAGCTAATTGAACGCCCGAGATGACCTCGCAGGTTCCGCGGGGTTCTCCGGGGCGCGACAATCTGCGCTAGCCGTGCCGGCTGATAGTGAAGTCGACCAGCGACTGCAGCGCCCGCCGCCCCGCCACGTCGGGCAAAAGGGCCAGCTCATGGTGCGCTTTTGCCGCATACTGCGCCAGGAAGTCTTTGGCCTTGGCCATGCCCGGCGACGCCCGCAACAGCGTCAGGGCCTCGATCACCGCATCGTCGTCCTCAACAGGCCCGGCAAGCAACTCGCGCAGCCGCGCTCCCTGAGGCCCGGGCTCCCGCAGTGCGTAAAGCATCGGCAGGGTGTGCACCCCTTCACGCACATCGGTGCCGGGCAGCTTCCCCGACTCGTGGGAGTCGCTGCCGATGTCGATGATGTCGTCGGAGATCTGAAACGCGGTGCCCACCAGGCCGCCAAGCCGGCTCAGCCGTCCGATCTGATCGTCGTCTGCCCCGGAGAACATGGCGCCGAACTCGCCGGCAGCGGAGATCAGGCAGGCCGTCTTCTCGTACACCACCTTCAGGTAGTGCTCGACCGGATCCGCTCCGTCGGCAACACCGCGGGACTCGCGCATCTGTCCGGTCACCAGCTGAGCGAACGTTTCGGCGATGAGCCGCACCGCCTCCGGCCCCAGCCGCGATACCAGCCGCGATGCCGTCGCGAACAGATAGTCGCCGGCCAGGATGGCGACGTTGTTGCTCCAGCGCACATTGGCGGTCGGGGCCCCGCGGCGGACCTCCGCCTCGTCCATCACGTCGTCGTGGTAGAGCGTGGCCAGGTGCACCAGTTCGATGACCGCGCCGGCGATTGTCACCTCCGCGGCGTCCGGGTTGCGGCCGATCTGGGCGGACAGCACCGTGAATAGCGGCCGGAATCGCTTGCCGCCGGCCCTGAACAGGTGTGTCAGGGGGTCGGTCATGATCGCGTCGGCGCTGCGCAGCTCGGTGTCCATGAGCTGCTCGATCTTCGCGACGCCGTCGCGCACCGTCGCGGCGAACGCGGCGTCGCCGAAGTCCACGCCCGCCACCACCGTCGCCGGAGTCCTCACCCGACCAACATACTGGTGGATGTGGAGACCAAGGCCGACGTGGTAGTCGTCGGCGCCGGACCTGCCGGTTCGGCGGCGGCGGCCTGGGCCGCCCGCGCCGGCGGCGACGTGCTGGTCATCGACTCGGCCAGCTTCCCCCGCGACAAGGCCTGCGGCGACGGGCTGACCCCGCGCGCGGTCGCCGAGCTGGAGCTGCTGGGACTGGGCGACTGGCTGGATGCCCGCATCAGGCATCGGGGCCTGCGGATGAGCGGATTCGGCGGCGAGGTGGAAGTGGATTGGCCCGGCCCGTCCTTCCCGTCGACCGGCAGCGCGGTGGCCCGCTTCGAGCTGGACGACCGCATCCGCAAAGTCGCCGAGGATTCCGGGGCACGGATGCTGCTCGGCACCAAAGCCGTTGCCACCCACCATGACTCATCGAGGCGAGTGACATCGCTGACTTTGGCCGACGGCACCGAAGTGCGCTGCCGCCAGCTGATCGTCGCCGACGGGGCCCGCTCGTCGCTGGGCCGCAAGCTGGGCCGGCGCTGGCACCAGGAGACGGTGTACGGCGTCGCCGCCCGCGGGTATCTGACCACCGCACGCAGCGCGGACCCCTGGCTGACGTCGCATCTGGAGCTGCGCTCCCCCGATGGCGCCGTGCTGCCCGGCTACGGCTGGATCTTCCCGCTGGGCAACGGCGAGGTGAACATCGGCGTCGGAGCGTTGTCCACATCGAAACGACCCGCAGACCTGGCGCTGCGGCCGCTGATCTCGTACTACACCGACCTGCGCCGCGACGAGTGGGGCTTTACCGGCCAGCCGCGGGCAGTGTCTTCGGCGCTGCTGCCGCTGGGCGGCGCGGTTTCGGGGGTGGCCGGACCGAATTGGATGCTGATCGGGGATGCCGCGGCCTGCGTCAACCCGCTGAACGGCGAAGGCATCGACTACGGTCTGGAGACCGGACGGCTGGCCGCCGAGCTGCTGGACTCCCGGGACCTTTCGCGGGTATGGCCGTCGCTGCTGCAGCACCACTACGGCCGCGGGTTCTCGGTCGCACGCAGGCTGGCGTTGTTGCTGACCTTCCAACGGTTCCTGCCCACGACAGGTCCGATCGCGATGCGCTCCACGACGCTGATGACCATCGCCGTGCGGGTGATGGCCAACCTGGTCACCGACGACGATGCCGACTGGGTAGCGCGGGTGTGGCGCGGCGGCGGGCGACTGTCGCGGCTGCTCGATCGTCGAACACCGTTCAGCTGAGCCAGTTTTCTTTTCACGATCAGCTGTCCGCATGTTCATATCAATTTGATTGACATATATCAGGATGCTTGATATACCTGAGGACATGACTCAGCCAACTGATTTCGAGTTCGAAACGGCCTACCGCGGTGAATCCGCCCAGCTTGGCGAGGGAGTGCGCCCGCCATGGAGCATCGGCGCCCCGCAACCCGAGCTGGCCGCCCTGATCGAGCAGGGCAAGTTCCACGGTGACGTCCTTGACGTGGGTTGCGGCGAAGCGGCCATCTCGCTGGCGCTGGCCGAGCGAGGGCACACCACGGTCGGACTGGACCTCTCACCCACCGCGATCGACCTGGCCCGGCGCGAGGCCGAGCAACGCGGCCTGACCAACGTCACCTTCGAGGTGGCCGACATCAGCTCGTTCACCGGATACGACGGCCGGTTCGGCACCATCGTCGACAGCACCTTGTTCCACTCCATCCCGGTGGAGGCGCGCGAGGGCTAC
>DATKEW010000102.1:0-5960 GCA_035511785.1 Mycobacterium sp. | reverse complement strand
AGGCGAGAACCGTTGCCTGCTGCCCGGGTTCGAGCCGCTTGCCCCATTGGTGGCGCAGTCGCTCCCACCGTGATGACGGAGCGTCGCCGGTCTCGTTTTCCATCAGGCGGCCTTGACCGCGCGCCAGCGCTGCCTGCCCGTGCCGACTTTAACGTCCACGTCCTGAAACCCCGCGGCGCGCAAGCGATCCGGCAGGGTGCCCGGCGGAACCGGATTACAGGTGTCGCGGAAATGCAGGATCCGGAACATCAAGGACGGCACGCCGTCGCTGCCGGCGAAGACGCCGCCGGGCCGAAGTACCCGAAATGCCTCGGCGAACAGCCGGTCTTGCAATTCGGCGGTCGGCACATGGTGCAGCATGGTGAAGGACACCACCGAGCTGAACTCCTTATCCGGCAACCCGGTATCGGAGCCGTCGCCGTTGATGATGCGCGCCCGATCGCCGTAGAGCCGCCGCAGCCGCTCTGCCATCGGGGTATCGATCTCCACGGCCGTGAGCCTCGGCGTCCTATCGACCAGCACCCGCAGAAATGCGCCGTATCCGGGTCCGATCTCCAGGGTGTTGTCACCCAGCTCCACGTCAGCCAGGACCATGGGCAACGCGTGGTTTTCAACTTCCTTCGCCCAGCGATCCGAGCTGCAGCACAATCTGTGGCAGAGGTTCATAGCCATAGTCAACGACCGTAGACCAACCGCCCCAATAGCATCGAGGGTTGTGGAGTCCCGTTGGGTGCTGCACCTGGATATGGACGCGTTCTTCGCCTCCGTCGAACAACTCACCCGACCGACCCTGCGGGCGCGGCCGGTGCTGGTCGGTGGTTTGGGTGGCCGGGGTGTGGTGGCCGGCGCGAGCTACGAAGCGCGGGTGTTCGGCGCCAGGTCGGCCATGCCGATGCATCAGGCACGCCGGCTGATCGGCGTGACCGCGGTGGTGTTGCCCCCGCGCGGCGTGGTGTACGGGGTGGCCAGTCGGCGGGTCTTCGACACCATTCGCAGCGTGGTGCCCGTGGTCGAGCAACTGTCCTTCGACGAGGGCTTCGGAGAACCGCCGCAACTTTGCGGGGCGTCGGCCGAGGACGTCGAGGCGTTCTGTGAGGACTTGCGGCGACGGGTGCGGGAGGTGACCGGCCTGATCGCCTCGGTGGGCGCCGGCTCGGGCAAGCAGATCGCCAAGATCGCGTCCGGCCTGGCCAAGCCCGACGGCGTTCGGGTGGTCCGGCGTGCCGAAGAACAGCCACTGCTTGGCGGGTTGCCGGTGCGGCGGCTGTGGGGTATCGGTCCGGTCGCCGAGGAAAAGCTGAATCGACTCGGCATCGACACGATCGGACAGCTGGCCGCGCTGACCGACGCCGAGGTGGCCAACATCCTGGGCGCGACGATTGGGCCGGCGCTGCACCGGCTGGCCCGCGGCATCGATGACCGCCCCATCGCCGAGCGCGCCGAAGCCAAGCAGATCAGCTCCGAGTCCACGTTCGCCGTCGACCTGACCAGCCTCGAGCAGCTGCGTGAGGCGATCGAACCGATCGCCGAACATGCGCATCGACGCCTGTTGCGCGACGGTCGCGGCGCCCGGACCGTCACCGTGAAGCTCAAGAAATCCGACATGAGCACCCTGACCCGCTCGGCGACGTTGCCCTACGCGACGACCGAGGCCGGCGCGCTGATCGCGGTGGCCCGGCGACTGCTGCTCGACCCACGCCAGATCGGGCCCATTCGCCTACTCGGCGTGGGGTTTTCGGGGCTCAGTGACGTGCGGCAGGAGTCGCTGTTCCCGGACCTGGAGCTGTCGACGCTGGAGCCGGAGCCACAGCATCCCGTCGAAACCGCAACCGAGGCCATGTTTGCGCCGGGTCCCGAGCCCTCGCCGTGGCGGGTCGGCGACGACGTCGCGCACTGCGATTTCGGGCACGGTTGGGTGCAGGGCGCGGGCCACGGAGTGGTCACCGTGCGGTTCGAGACCCGTGGTTCCGGCCCAGGCCAGGCCCGGACGTTCCCCGCCGACACCAGCGAGCTGACCAGCGCCAACCCGACCGACTGCCTGGACTGGCCGGACTACGTCGGCGCGCTGCGGGCCGAGGATTCCGCTGTTGCGTCAGCCCCAGCGCTCGATGACGTCGGCGACGGGTAGCCCCGCGGCCAGCGTGGCCATCAGCAACACCCTGGCCTGAGGCGGTCGCAGCCGCGGCACGAGCACCGCGCCGGCTTCCACCAGGTCGTGCCCTGGGCCGTACCCGGCGCTGACCCGCCCGCCGGCGACCCGGGTGGACACCGCGACCACCACCCCATCGCGGCAATGACGGCGCACCCCGTCGACAACCGCGGCCCCGGCATTGCCCGAGCCCAGCGCCTCCAGCACCACGGCGCGCGCTCCCGCGGCCACGCAGGCGTCCATCGCCACCGAGTCACTGCCCAGGTATGCCGCGACGATGTCGACCCGCGGCGCCGCGGCGGCGCTCAGATCGCCGAGGTATGGGCGCACCTTGTCTGCTCTCAGCGCCACCTCACCCGAGCTGGTGCCGAGCAACGCGCCGGCGAAGCCGCTCAGGTCCTGGGTGGCCACCTTGTGCAGGCCCAACGGTTGCAACACCCGGCCGGCGAATGACACCACCACGCCGATTCCACGGGCGGAGGGGCTGGCCGCCACCGCCAGGGCGTCGCGCAGATTCGCCGGGCCGTCGGCGTCGGGGGCATCGGCGCTGCGCATGGCACCGGTCAGCACGACGGGGGTGGTGCCCGCGTAGGTGAGGTCCAGCCACAGCGCGGTCTCCTCGAGGGTGTCGGTGCCATGGGTGATGACCACGCCTTCGGCGCCGTCATCGGCACTGGCCTGCACCGCGGCGCGAATCCGATCCCAATCGGCCAGTGTCAGCTCTGAGCTGTCCACCGCCATCAGGTCGACCACGTCGACATCGAGGCCGGATGTCAGCGCCGCTCCGCTCTGGCCGGGACGGCGCACGCCGTCGGCGCCGGTGCTGGTCGATATCGTGCCTCCGGTGGCGACGACGGTGGGGCGGCCCATGATGGGATCATCCCGCATGCGTCGCATGTCCACCGCCATTGCCGGGTCCGGAGAGGTCGAGCCGAACCGGGAGATGTTTTAAGGGATGATGGGGGAGTGCCCGAGGAACCAACAGGATCGGCTGAGCCGGTGACCTCGGCCGGTCAGGCCGGGGCCGGCGAGGTTG
This sequence comes from Mycobacterium sp., assembly GCA_035511785.1. GTDB lineage: Bacteria > Actinomycetota > Actinomycetes > Mycobacteriales > Mycobacteriaceae > Mycobacterium. The sequence goes on along the minus strand of DATKEW010000102.1, from coordinate 2,775 downwards.
GGGAACCTGAAGCTCCCGCGCCACAGAATCCACAGAACCCTCCAAGGCGGCTGCGCCTGCTGCTGACGGTCGCGGCGGTCGTCCTGACGCTGGACGTCGTGACCAAGGTGCTCGCGGTCAGGCTGCTGCCGCCCGGGCAGCCGGTCTCGATCATCGGCGACACGGTCACCTGGACTTTGGTGCGCAATTCGGGTGCCGCGTTCTCGATGGCGACCGGATACACCTGGCTGTTGACGCTGATCGCGACCGGCGTGGTGGTCGGCATCTTCTGGATGGGCCGGCGGCTGGTGTCGCCCTGGTGGGCGGTGGGCCTCGGGATGATCCTCGGCGGCGCCATGGGCAACCTGGTCGACCGCTTCTTCCGGGCGCCCGGACCGCTTCGGGGACATGTGGTGGACTTCTTGTCCGTCGGCTGGTGGCCGGTGTTCAACGTCGCCGATCCCTCGGTGGTCGGCGGCGCGATCCTGCTCGTCACCCTGTCGATATTCGGCTTCGACTTCGACACGGTAGGCCGGCGCAAGGCCGACCAGCGCTGATAGCCGCCGGCGACGATGCAGAACGCAGCGATGGGGAGGAGCGGCGCATTTGAGTGACCGTTCGATGCCCGTCCCGGAGGGATTGGGGGGCATGCGCGTTGACGCCGGGCTGGCCCGCCTGCTGGGACTGTCCCGCACGGCCGCGGCGGCCCTCGCTGAAGACGGCGGTGTCGAATTGGACGGTGTGCAGGCGGGTAAGTCCGATCGTCTGACACCCGGCGCCTGGCTAGAGGTGCGCTTGCCGGAGGCGCGGGCGCCGCTGGAGAACACCCCCGTCGACATCGAGGGCATGACGATTCTTTATTCCGACGACGACATCGTCGCGGTCGACAAGCCGGCGGCGGTGGCCGCGCACGCGTCGGTGGGCTGGACGGGGCCCACCGTGCTCGGGGGCCTGGCGGCCGCCGGTTACCGGATCACGACGTCGGGCGTGCCCGAGCGACAGGGCATCGTGCATCGCCTCGACGTCGGCACCTCTGGCGTGATGGTGGTGGCGATCTCCGAGCGCGCATACACCGTGCTCAAGCGGGCGTTCAAGCAACGCACCGTCGACAAGTGCTACCACGCGCTGGTGCAGGGCCATCCGGATCCGTCCAGCGGGACGATCGACGCGCCGATCGGCAGGCACCGCGGCCCCGAGTGGAAGTTCGCCGTCACCAAACATGGCCGGCACAGCCTGACCCACTACGACACGGTGGAGGCCTTCGTCGCCGCCAGCCTGCTCGACGTGCATCTGGAAACCGGTCGCACCCATCAGATCCGGGTGCATTTCTCCGCCCTGCATCACCCGTGCTGCGGCGATCTCGTCTACGGCGCCGACCCGACCTTAGCGAAACGGCTTGGGCTGGAACGCCAATGGCTGCACGCGCGGTCGCTGGCATTCGCCCATCCGGCCGACGGCCGGCGGATAGAGATCGTCAGCCCGTACCCGCCGGATTTGCAGCACGCCCTCGACGTGTTGCGCGACGAAGGATGACCGACGCCGACGGTCTAGGCGGGCTTGCGTGCCTCGACGAGGACTCGCGTTGCGTGGGCGACGAAGGGGCCCTGGGACTCGATGCGCTCATGAAGGTCGCGCAGCCGGTCGCGATAGCGTTCGACGGTGAAGTCCGGCACGGCCCAAATCACCTTGCGCAGGAAGTAGACAACGGCGCCGATGTCGAAGTACTCCTGGCGTAGCCGTTCCATGCGCATGCTCACCACCTGCAGCCCCGCGGCCCGTGCGTCCGCGCACTCGTTGTCCGGGTGACGCTGGGCCCCCACCTCGGGCTGCGGCCCGAGGAAGTACTCGATCAGCTCCGACACCGAGGCGGGTCCGACATGCTGCGCCAGATAGGTGCCGCCGGGCCGCAGTACCCGGGCGATCTCGCTCCACCAGATGCTGTTGGGGTGCCGACTGGTCACCAAGTCGAACGCCTCGTCGGCGAACGGCAGCGGCGGCTCGTCCGGAATTGCCACGACCACCACGCCGCGCGGGTGAAGCAGCTTGGTGGCCAGGGCCGCATTGGGTGGCCAGGGCTCGACGGCGGCCATCGTGGGCGGGAACGTCTCCGCGCCGGCCAGCACCTCCCCGCCACCAGTCTGAATGTCCAGCGCGGCTGACGCTTTGGCCAACCGCCGGCTCATCAGTCGTTGGTAGCCCCACGACGGCCGTTGTTCTGTCGCGCGGCCATCGAGCCAGGAGAAATCCCAGCCGTGCACCGATACCGAATCGGCTTCTGCCACCAGATCTTCGAATGAGCGACGCATGCGTCGAATTCTCATCAAAAATCGGTCGCGTGGCGAATAACCGCCAGAGGCTCGTCGCACACCGGACGGGCACCAGTCACTGCCCGAGGCCGGCCGCAAACGCAACCCACGGACGCCCACCTGCCAGCAAATGCTGAGCGCGGGCCGCCAGCCGGGAGACGGTACCAGGCTTGCTTTATCGTGGCGCCGCGGCAGCGGGATCGCGACTACCTGTCGGTACCGGGGCCCGCCGACGCGCCAGGCCCACTGCGTTCAGCGCGGCGATCAACAATGCGAGCACACCAAAGGCGATCATGACGGGGCCACCGGTGAACCGCGCTGTCACGTCTCGGATAAGAACTGGCGAGAAGTCTCGCAGCAGTGTCACCACCGCCATTGCCGGGTCCGGAGAGGTCGAGCAGCGGAGTGCTTAACGTTTTCGAGCGCCGTGGTTTTAAGCACAAAGGGTGGCTGCGCCATCGTGGAAATGGCCGCGCAGAAATACCGATCG
>DATKEW010000101.1:0-3263 GCA_035511785.1 Mycobacterium sp. | reverse complement strand
CCCGGCTCGGTGCATTCCGACCGGCCCCAAACCCGACCCAGCCAATGGCGAATGATGGTGCCGTGGCAGTGATCTAGTCCCGCCCGGCAGTCGCGGCAGTCAGCGCTCATAAGGCGTTCATAGCACCGGACCCGGACAAATTCGGGTTGCCGCGCCATGCTCATGCCGGCGATTGTCAGCGTCCTGTCACGCCCAGCCCAGTTCTTCCAACCGGTCATCGTCGATGCCGAAGTGGTGGGCGATTTCGTGGATCACCGTGATCGCCACCTCCTCGACGACCTCGTCGTCGGATTCACAGACATCCAGCAGCGCCTCGCGGTAGATCGTGATGGCGTCCGGCAGCGATCCGCCGTAGTCGGAGTCCCGCTCGGTCAACGCCACACCTTCGTACAGGCCGAGCAGTTCGGCGTCTTCGGGATGGCGGTCTTCGACCAACACGACGACGTTGTCCATCGCGGCCGTCAGCTCGGACGGGATCAGGTCGAGCGCGTCGGAGACCAACTCGTCGAACCGCTGCGGATCCATCCGCACGGCCACCGGCTAGCCCCCGGGCGGGGGCTCGGCCGGCGCGGGCGGCGGCGGCAACGGTGCGGGATTGGCGGGCGGCGGTGGTGGTGGTGGTGGCGGTGGGGGCGCCTCCGGAGCCGGATTGGCCGGCGGCGGCGCTCCGCCGTCTGCCGGGGGCGGCGGAGCTTCCTGCGGTGCTTGCGTGGCCGGCGCCCGGGGAGGCGTCACAACCGGCTGTTGCGGGAGGTGCTGGTTGTTCGGCGGGATGGCATCCGGCTCGGAGGTGGGCGCCGGGGCCTGAACCGGAATCGGTGGCAGCGTGAGCCGCTCCTCGGGGATGTCGGGCGGTGGTACCGGTGGCTGACCGTTGATCAGCAGCTCGCCCTTGGCGCTGTTCACCAGCGTGGCCCAGCCCCCGTTGCCCAGGCTGGCGCCGATGCTGCATGCGACCTCATGGCTGCCCGCCTGCCAGCTGGGCAGCGACACGGTGGGGTAGATCAGCGTCAGGGTGGTGGTGCGCAGCTTGACGGGCGCGAGGTAGGCGTCGGTCATCCTGGTGCAGGAGTCCTTGATGAAGCCGTCCTGCTCGGGCTCGGCGGGAAGAGCGCCGCGGAACTTCTCGGCCAGGTTGACCGTGCCCGTGACCTCCATTGCGTGCGGTGCCCCGCAGTCGACCGGAACGTCGATCGGTTGGTTGGTCGCCGCGTCGATACCCAGGCAGGTGCCGGTGGGCCAGACCTTGGACTGGTCGACGTCGGCGACCTTGCCTTTGAAGGCGGCCTGCTGGTTGTTCGGACCTGGCAGCTGCAGGCCGCACAGCATGCGGCGCTCGCCCGATTGGCGCCACGCCCGGTCACCCGACCACAGCATGCTGACGCTGAACTTGCTGTTGGGATCGAACTTGGGTCCGAGGTAGCGGCCAACCGCGGCCTCGCACTGTTCCTGGCTGATCTGCTGGATGCGCGCCGGAGACGGGGGAGCCGCGTTGGGCCCGTACTCCGAGCCGGGGAAAGTCCGCATGTCGACGGACTCGGCGACTTCAAACTTGTGGTCTTCCGCGCAGTTGACGATGCCCGCCAACTCCGGCGTGATATCCGGCCACATCAGGCAATCGCCGCTTTTGGCGCGGTTGAAGGCGGCGTCGCTCTTGGCTCCGGTGCTCGGCACCGGATCGCTGTCGAGGTAGCCGGCCAGCCGCCCCGAGCCGCTGCCGCCGAACGGAATCGCGGTGACCAGTCCGGCGATCAGCAGGCCGCCGAGCGCGAAGAGGAGCAATGCCCGCCTGGTTGCGGTCGCCTGCAAGCCCCGCGGCCACGGGAACCCGGCCAGCGGCTGCTTCGCCTCGCCGGCGGCGGGGCTGGCCGGGGAAACTTCCGTTTCGGGCGTGTCCAACATCGGCTCCATTCTGACAGGACCCGTTGAGTCGCGTGACAAATGTTGCGTATGTAGCGTCGTGGGGTTGCTCGCGGCGGGCTCCGCGACGTCGGCGTCGAGCCAAAAGTAGTCTTCAGGCCGTGATCGACCTGAAGCTGCTCCGGGAAGACCCCGACGCCGTACGCCGTTCCCAACTCAGCCGTGGCGAAGACCCGGGGCTGGTGGACGCCTTGGTGACGGCAGATACGAACCGCAGGGCCGCGATTTCGGCGGCCGACACACTGCGCGCCGAACAGAAGTCCGCCAGCAAGAGCGTGGGCGCCGCGTCGGCCGAGGAGCGTCCGGCCAGGCTGGCGCGTGCCAAGGAGCTTGCCGAGCAGGTGAAAGCCGCCGAAACCGCCCAGACCGAAGCCGAGACGGCGTTCACGGCGGCGCACATGGCGATCTCCAACGTCATCATCGACGGAGTCCCCGCCGGCGGGGAGGACGACTTCGCGGTGCTCGACGTCGTCGGCGAACCCGGGACGATCGAAAATCCCAAGGACCACCTGGAACTGGGTGAGTCCCTGGGGCTTATCGACATGCAGCGCGGCGCCAAGGTATCCGGCTCGCGGTTCTACTTTCTGACCGGCCGGGGCGCACTGCTACAGCTGGGCCTGCTGCAGCTGGCGCTGCGGCTGGCCGTGGACAACGGTCTCATCCCGATGATCCCGCCGGTGCTGGTGCGCCCGGAAGTGATGGCGGGCACCGGATTTCTGGGCGCCCATGCCGACGAGGTGTACCGGGTGGAAGCCGACGACCTCTACCTGGTCGGCACCTCCGAAGTGCCGCTGGCCGGCTACCACGCCGACGAGATTTTGGACCTGTCCGGCGGACCACTGCGGTACGTGGGCTGGTCATCGTGTTTCCGCCGCGAGGCCGGCAGCTACGGCAAGGACACCCGCGGCATCATCCGGGTGCATCAGTTCGACAAGGTGGAAGGGTTTGTCTACTGCCAGCCCGCCGACGCCGAGGCCGAGCATCAGCGGCTGCTGGGCTGGCAGCGCGAGATGCTGGCGCGCATCGAAGTGCCGTATCGGGTCATCGACGTCGCCGCGGGCGATCTCGGTTCCTCGGCCGCCCGCAAATTCGACTGCGAGGCATGGGTTCCCACGCAGGGGACTTACCGCGAGCTGACGTCGACGTCGAACTGCACCACCTTTCAGGCGCGCCGGTTGGCCACTCGCTACCGCGGTGCAGGAGGCAAGCCGCAGATCGCGGCCACACTCAACGGGACGCTGGGCACCACCCGGTGGCTGGTGGCGGTCCTGGAGAACCACCAGCGGCCCGACGGCAGCGTGCGCGTCCCCGACGCACTGGTTCCGTTCGTCGGCACCCAGTTG
>DATKEW010000100.1:0-11437 GCA_035511785.1 Mycobacterium sp. | reverse complement strand
GCGGCGGTGAAACCGGCGACCAGTTGCGGCCAGCGGTCGGTCCACTCGGGTTTGGTTTCGAACTTGACGACGATGAAGATCATTGCCGGTCCCCGTTATGTAAGAAGCTCCGATTGCTCTCGCTTGCCCGATCACCGATCCCGGCAAGCAGCGCCAGGATATACGGCCCGGGGACCTCGCCGTCACACGCGCGGCGACCGTAGCGACCTGTCGGGCCGCTGTGGTTTACCTGTCTTTTCCAGACCAGCAAAGCCCGCCCAGTCGTCGGACATTGACGTCTGGGCGGGCTTTTGCATTGTCATTTCCGTGATGTAGCCCACAATCGGTCTGGCGTCGGGACCACGTCACTTACCGCGGGTACTAAATAACGAACAGCGCGATCTGCGCCGCAGCAACTCTCAGCAATAGATCGACGCACGCTCAATTCGATTGTTATGGATTCGCAATTCCGGGATCGCCGGGCGGTGGCAAATCAGGGGCCGGCGGAGGCGGTGGCGCGGGCGCCACGGCACCGACCAGAACGGGCGGTGCGTCCGGCGGCGGAGGTGGTGCATCCGGCGGCGGAGGCGGCGCATCCGGAGGCGGAGGCAAAGCGCCCTCGCCATCCGGTGGCATCGGGAGGAACATATGGTGCGTGAATCCCCCCTGGTAGGCGCCCGGTCCACCGACGTGCACTCCGCCGCGTTCACCACTGGATACCGAAGTGCCATCCGGCAAGGTCACCGCCGTGTGGCCACCGTTCCACCCGATCACCAAGGCGTTGGGAGCGGTTCCATATTGAAAGCCGCGCGCCAACAAAGCGCCTTCCTCGTTCCCGGTATTAAAACGATTGCCGAAAATCGGCCTATCAGTTGCCGCATTGGCAACCCAGGAAGCAAGCCCTGAACAATCGGTCCCGGCAGGAGAATCGCCACCCGCAATATAGGGGGTCCCGGAAACCTGATTGATGAGCGACATCAACGTAGCGAGAACAAACATGGGCAGAGACATTAGCAACAACATACTTAGCGAACCAAAATTTGTGGCGGCGATCACGTATTAGCTGAGAAATGGTTTATCCCGCATCTACAGCAAACTTATTGCGCGAAAGTATATTTATCGACACGAATTGCGGCGCAGGGGTACGGTGTGTGCGTTTCCCGCTCGTGAGGACCCCCGACTGCTGAAGACGCTCATCCGCCAACGCGGCACTTGTTACCCGACCCCTGCAAACCCCGGTACGCCTTTGATAACAATTGGGAATCCTCTGCACGACACGCTGGTTATCGCGTCGTTGTTGATTGCTGTCGCGCATTTACCGTCAGCCGCAACCAGTAACAAATATCGCAGGCCGAAAGGGTTGTGGCCGATGAGCAATAGCCCGTTCGCCGGTATGTCCCGACGGGAATTCCTCGCCAAAGTTGCCGCTGCGGGCGGCACAGCGATGCTTGCGTCGTGGGCAAGCCCGATCATCGGCGTCAACGGTTTCCGGTGATACCCCATGCCGGTGCAGGAATCCGGCCCGCCGCTCGCGAACAGCATCGGGTAGATCCGGGCCTTGTTCACCGCTCGGCCGCCGGGCGCGGCCTACAGGTAGTCGCGCTGGCGTTCCGTCGTGGCCATCTCACGCGAGATATCGGCCTGCTCGCACCCGGCACGGGCTTTCAGGCGCTCGGCCCGTTGGATGACGCGTTGCAGTCGCTCGCGTTCAACCGGCGCCGGGGTACCCTCGCGTTCGTCCGCGCGCCGCTCTCGTTCGTCTGCCAGTTGCTCGCGCTCATCTGCGATTCGGTCCCGCTCATCAGCGATCCGATCTCGTTCGACAGCGAGCCACTCGCGCTTCCTGACCTCAGCCTCACGCCTCTCGAGGGCCAGCTCGCGCTCATCGAGCGCGAGCGCCCTGCGTTCAAGCTCGTCAGCCACGTTGGCATGGCCTTCAATGACCACAGTTCACCTCAGCGCTGCGAGGTGGCCAACCGCTGGCTGCGAGAGTGAAAACATCTGCGACGGGAACATTGGCAGCTTCAGGCTCGGCCAGCTGCGGACCGAGGTTCGGGATGCCAAACCTGATCGAGCGCTTGGATGTTGAACCGGAACTCGACCGCGTCGCACTTCATCGGTCTTCTCAGTGGCTGCCGAGGGGCCTTCGAAATCCCGATGCATCGCGCGGACCCGGCATCGGCGCGGCACAGGACCCGCGGTGGCGGCGGGTGCTAGTTAAAATGCCATGGGATCTCGTCGCGACTTCCCTGGGCTGGTCACCGAACGCCGCGGAATTCAACTAGGAGGGGGATGTCATGGTGGTGAGAGCCATCGCGTTGATAGTCCTTTCCGTCGGCTTGGCCGTGCCGGCCTACGCGGACGCGACCGACGACGCATTTATAACCAACCTCGAGACCTCGGGCATGAATTACGGCGCACCCGAGAAAGCAATCCAGGTCGCGAAAGCTGTCGTCTGCGCCACCCTCAGCGATAACCCCAACACCAGCAACGCGGATCTGATCACCAAGGTCACCAACGCGACGAACTGGCCACCGCTCAATGCGGCCTACTTCACGGGAGCTGCGATCCAGGCCTACTGTCCCCAGTTCGGCTCCCTCGCTCCCCCCACTGTCCCCGGTGCGGGCCCTACTGTCCCCAGTACGGCTCCATCGCTCCCCCCAAAGCCAGGAGTTCAACCCGCGTCAACGCGAAATACCGGACCCCACAAGGGTCCCCGGATTGCCGGCGAATAAGCCACTTTGGCCGACCGGAAGTAGGTATGCGTCTTCAGGAAGACTCATCTGCGCGCCCGGGGCATTTGCTCTACTTCTTCGGTTTGTCCAGACGTTCCTCGGATCCGGAATTCGACTAAGTCGCGGTCCCCTCGTCCGGCGAGGACGGGAGGTCCTCGATACGTCGTCGGGTTTCAGCCACCGCACGCCTGACTTCGGCGTCTTCTCGTCTGGCGGCGGCTTGCCGGCGCTGTGCCCGTTGGTCGATGCGCTGCAGTCGCTCGCGCTCACGCTGTTCAGTAGCACCCTCGCGTTGATCCGCAAGCAGCTCTCGGTCGTCCGCCGCTTGCCCGCGATCATCCGCGATTCGGTCCCGCTTATCGGCGACGCGATCTCGTTCATCAGCGACCCGCTGGCGCCTCAAGAGCTCACTCTCACCCCGCGCGAGCGCCTCCTCGCGCTTATCGATCCCAGCAACGCGGCGATCGAGTCCACGTGTCGTGTCGGCACGGTCCCCGGCGACCACGACTCACCTTAACGCTGCGCGGCGCATTAGCGTGCGGCAGATATACCGCCTGTAGTTGTTTGAAACCGGAATTCGACCACGTCGCCGTCGGGCCTATTGCCGATTTCCGAGCAGGTGCACGTAGGGATCACTCTCGGAGTCGACCGACTCGGGCATGGGGTAATAGGTCTTGATGAGCAGATTTCCGTCATCGTCCCACGCGAAAGTTTCGATGCTGTAAGCCGTTTGAACGTTTGGCTCGGTGCCAAAGTAATTCTCGCAGACCCAAGCCATCTCATTGCCGTTCACCTGCACTGTGATCATCTTGATCTTCAGAATGGACTGGAACGTGTCGAACGCCTCCGACGTAGCGGCGTCGAAGCCGTGCTTCTCCTCCGTACCGACCGGATCGAACATGCGGACCTCACCCGGACAAATCGTGCGCCACGACGCCACCCCCTCGTCTTTCTTTCCCGCATTCCACAGTTCGGCATGCTTCGCGGCGTGCGCCCAGCGAGCCTGACGACTCGGGATACCACCCATCTCCGCTTGCCTTTCTCGCCAACCGCCCGACAGAGAACATCGATGGGTCAATGAAACCACTGACTGACGGTTTATCTGAAGGGCGGGACTTGACGACCCGAGAAAGCGACCCTACTTAGTCGGTTTGGTTGTGGCTCCGTGTCGGAACTCCACCACGTCGCCGTCGGCCATCACGTAGTCCTTGCCTTCCATCCGGACCTTGCCGGCCGCCTTCGCCGCCGCCATGGACCCGGCGGCGATCAGGTCGTCATACGACACGATCTCGGCTTTGATGAAGCCCTTCTCGAAGTCGGTGTGGATCACCCCGGCGGCTTTCGGCGCGGTATCGCCCTGGTGGATGGTCCACGCCCGCACCTCCTTCGGACCCGCGGTCAGGAAGGTCTGCAGCGCCAGCGTGTGAAAACCCGCCCGGGCCAGCGCGTCCAGACCGCGTTCGGTCTGCCCGATTGATTCCAGGAGCTCGGCGGCCGACTCGTCATCGAGCTCGATCAATTCGGATTCGACGGCGGCGTCGAGGAACACCGCGTCCGCGGGCGCGACGAGCTGACGCAGCTCGGCGACCCGCGCGGCGTCGGTAAGTACCGCCTCGTCGGCATTGAAGACGTACAGGAACGGCTTGGTGGTCAACAGGTTCAACTCACGCAACACGGAACTATCCGCCCCCGCCGCGAACAGAGTCTTCCCGCCGTCGAGCACCCCTTGGGCGGCGACCGCGGCGTCGTAGACCGTTTTGCGTTCCTTGTTGTTGCGGGCTTCTTTCTCCAGCCTGCCCACCGCGCGCTCCAGCGTTTGCAAATCGGCCAAGATCAGCTCGGTCTCGACGACCTCGATATCGGATTTGGGGTCGACTTCTCCGGCCACGTGTGTCACGTCCTCGTCAGAGAACACCCGCACCACTTGGCAGATGGCGTCGCATTCGCGGATATGGGCCAGAAACTTGTTGCCGAGCCCGGCTCCTTCGGATGCGCCCCTGACCAGGCCGGCGATGTCGACGAAAGTCACTGGCGCCGGGACGATGCGCTCGGAATGAAAAAACTCCGCCAGCTTGGCCAATCGCGGATCGGGCAGCGAGACGACGCCCTCGTTCGGCTCGATCGTCGCGAACGGGTAATTCGCCGCCACCACGTTGTTCCGGGTCAGGGCGTTGAACAGGGTCGACTTGCCGACGTTGGGCAGGCCCACGATTCCCAGGCTCAGGCTCACGGGGAACCAAGTGTAGGGCTCAGGGACGCGGCCGGGCCGCTGTGGACCGTACGTGCGCGAAGGCATGGCACGCCCAGGGCCTCTACAAGGTCTTTACGGGCGTTTCGTCTCATTGCCGGTACGGTCTACATGTGTCAGCACAGCGGGAAAGATCGGCAGTGGAAGCTACCCACCGCTCGATCCACCCAAATATCCCAGGTGTGCCGTGGTGGGCAGCCCTACTCATCGCCATCACCGCGACCGCTATCGGGTATGCCATCGACGCCGGATCGGGCCACAAGGAGCTGACGCACGTCTTCGCCGTCCTCTATATCGCCGGCTGTCTGGCAGCGGTGCTGGCCGTGCGTCAGGAAGGCCTGTTCACCGCGATCATCCAGCCGCCGTTGATATTGTTCTGCGCGGTGCCCGGCGCCTACTGGCTGTTCCATGGACGCAGAATCGGCCACCTGAAAGACCTGCTGATCAACTGCGGCTACCCCCTCATCGAGCGTTTCCCGATGATGCTGGGCACCGCCGGCGCCGTCCTGCTGATCGGACTCGCCAGATGGCATTTCGGAATGTCGCAGCGAACGGCCTTGGCGGGCAACACAACCGACGATGCGGCTACCGCCAAGAGCATCGACGCAAAGTCCTTCATCGGCGGCATCGTCGCGAAACTGAACTCGTTCTTGGGCGTTGATTCCGGGGAAGACGACGGCGACGAGGAACCGTCCACCGACTCCAAGCGGGCCCGCGCGACCACCCGCAAAACCGCCCCGAGGACCAGCCGGGCGGCGCGCAGCAGTCGTTCCGCCACCCGTTCGACCCGAACCCGCTCCCGGCATGCCCGGCCATCGCTGGAAGACCAGGACGAGCCGGTGGCCGAGCGTCCGCGGCGGCGGCGGCAGGCACCTCCCCGCGACTTCGACCCCGCCGACCCGCCCCGCCGGTCGCGCCGGCGCCCCAGGCCCGAAGGCGATCCATACCCGCGCGCCCAGCCGCCGCGCGAAAGCCGTCGGGAGCCACGCACCCGGCGTAATCCCTACGAGCGGCCCTACGAGGGGCCGACGCCTCGCGGCAGTCGCTTCGATGGCTACGACTTCGCGCCGCCCGGGACGCCCGGGCACCCCAGTCGGTACGAGCCCTACGAGCCCTCCTTCGAGGCTCCGCGGCCTCGTCGCGCGGCTCCGGGCGGGACAAACGGCCCCAATCCGACACACCACCCGATCTCGCGTGTCCGCTACCGCGGGGAAGCCCCCTCGAACGAGCTCCAGGCCGAGCCCCGAGCGGAGCCGCGCCCCGAACGCCGGGGTCGGTCACGGGGGGCGCCGCGTCGACCCCCGGCCGAATCCTGGGAGTACGACGGCTGAGTCCTCGGAGACGAACGAGCCGTCAGAGCAGCGACCGGATCTCGCGGGGCAGCGCGAACACCAATGTCTCCTGGGCCGTCGTCACCGGTTGCACCACTTCGTACCCGTATTCGGCGAGCCGCTCCAGCACACCTCGCACCAGAACCTCGGGTACGGAAGCGCCGGAGGTGACCCCCACCGTCGTCACACCCCCCAACCACGCCGGGTCGATATCGTCGGCCCAGTCGACGAGGTGAGCGGCCGCAGCCCCGCCGCCCAACGCCACTTCGACCAACCGCACCGAATTCGATGAGTTGCGGGACCCGACGACGATCACCAGCTCACACTCGGGCGCCATCGCCTTGACCGCCACCTGCCGGTTCTGGGTCGCATAGCAGATGTCGTCGCTGGGCGGATCCTGCATCTTGGGGAAACGCTGCCGCAGGCGCTCGACGATCTCCATGGTCTCGTCGACCGACAGCGTAGTCTGCGACAGCCAGACCACCTTGTCCTCGTCGCGGACGTTCACGTTTTCGACCGCGGCGATCCCGTCGACGAGCTGCACGTGCTCGGGCGCTTCGCCTGCGGTACCGATGACCTCCTCATGACCCTCGTGGCCGATCAGCAGGATGTCGTAGTCGTCACGGGCGAATCGCCTGGCCTCGTTGTGCACCTTGGTCACCAACGGGCAGGTGGCATCGATGGTGTGCAGGTTACGTTCAGCGGCAGCGGCATACACCGTGGGTGCGACGCCGTGTGCGGAGAACACCACGATGGCCCCCTCAGGGACCTGATCGGTTTCCTCGACGAATACCGCGCCGGCCTTTTCCAGAGTGTCGACCACGTGGCGGTTGTGCACGATCTCGTGGCGCACGTACACGGGGGCGCCGTGCTTCTCCAGCGCGCGTTCGACCGTCTCGACGGCCCGATCCACACCCGCGCAGTAGCCACGCGGCTCCGCCAGGAGCACCCTCTTACGGATTGGGTCGTTGGCTACCGAGCTCCCCGACTTCACAGCGCCGGGAATCCCCACATCGACAGTCGGCGGCATGACACCCAGGGTACGTTCTGCGGACCCGGGCTTGCCAGCGCGTGCGGGCGGGCTTGGACTTAGCCGCCGCTTGAGGCAGTCTTGGACCCATGGCTACTGCACCGTATGGAGTTCGGCTATTGGTCGGCGCGGCGACAGTCGCCGTCGAGGAGACGATGAAGCTGCCGAAGACCATCCTGATGTACCCGATGACGTTGGCCAGCCAAGCGGCGCACCTTGTGATGCGATTGCAGCAGAACTTGGCTGTGCTGGTGATCAAGGGCGACAGCACCCTGGAATCCATTTTCCCACCCAAGGAAGAAAAGCCGGAATGGGCAACGTTCGACGAGGACTTGGACGACGCCATCGAAGGGTCTCCCGCCGCGCTGCCAGAAGGCGAGAGCGATCGCCGGGCCGAGGGGCGGTTCGCCCTGTACTCGGTAACCGACGCACCCGAGGCCGCCGATCCCCCGATCATGCCCTCCCGGCAATCGAAGAAGTCAACGGCTGACCCGACAATTCCAGAACCGGCGGTGGCGGCCGAACTCGACTATCCGACATTGACGCTGGCCCAGCTGCGGGCCAGGCTGCAATCGCTGGATGTCGAAGAACTCGAAGCCCTGCTGGCCTACGAGCAGGCCACCAAGGCCCGTGCTCCGTTTCAGACGCTGCTCGCCAACAGGATCACCCGCGCGACCGCGAAGTGACCCGAGCGGCGAATTCGGAGCCGAACTCCGCCGAGAACCCCTTCCCGGTTCGCGCGGTGGCGATCCGCGTTGCGGGCTGGATCGACAGGCTCGGCACCGTATGGGTAGAAGGGCAATTGGCCCAGATCAATATGCGGGCCGACTCCAAGACCGTGTTCATGGTGCTGCGCGACCCGGCCGCGGACATGTCGCTGACCGTGACCTGCCCGCGCGACCTGGTGCTGGGCGCGCCGGTCAAATTGGCCGAGGGCACTCAGGTGGTCGTGTGCGGCAAGCCCTCGTTCTATACCGGGCGCGGCACGTTTTCGTTGCGGCTCAGCGAGATTCGCGCTGTCGGTGTCGGCGAGCTGCTGGCACGCATTGAAAGGCTACGCCGCCTGCTGGACGCCGAAGGACTCTTCGATCCGCGGCTTAAGCGGCCAATCCCCTTCCTGCCCAACATGATCGGACTGATCACCGGGCGCGCGAGCGCCGCCGAACGCGACGTGACGACCGTGGCCGGCGCGCGCTGGCCCGCGGTGCGTTTCGCGGTGCGCAACACCGCCGTCCAGGGGCCTAACGCGGTCGCGCAGATCGTCGAAGCGCTACGCGACCTCGATCGCGACCGTGACGTCGACGTGATCGTGCTGGCCCGGGGCGGCGGCAGCGTCGAAGACCTGCTGCCGTTTTCCGACGAGACGCTGTGCCGCGCCATCGCCGCCTGCCGAACGCCGGTGATCAGCGCGGTCGGCCACGAACCCGACAATCCGCTATGCGATCTGGTCGCCGATCTGCGCGCCGCCACGCCGACAGACGCGGCCAAGAGGGTGGTCCCGGATACCGCCGGAGAGCAGCGGATGATCGATGAATTGCGGCTACGCAGTGCGCAGGCATTACGCAGTTGGGTATTCCGCGAACAACGCGCGCTGGCCCAGTTGCGCAGCCGCCCGGTGTTGGCCGAGCCGTTGACGGCCCTGACGGCGCGCGCTGAGGAGATTCACCGCGCGCGCTCGGCGGTTCGCCGCGACATCACCCGGCTGATCGCAGCGGAGACCGACCGCGTGGGTCATCTGGCCGCCCGGCTGGCCACGTTGGGGCCGGCGGCCACCTTGGCCCGCGGTTACGCCGTGGTGCAGGCGGTTCCAGCGGGTGGGGCGCCCGCGGCACCGATGCGGGTGCTGCGGTCGGTCCACGAAGCACCCGCGGGCACCCGGCTGCGGGTGCGGGTTTCCGACGGCGCTGTAACGGCGGTGAGTGAAGGGCTGGCCGATGGTCGCTGAGGAAGACAACGATGACGACGGCGGGGCCCCGCCGATTACGCCTATTAGTCAACTTGGCTATGAAGCTTGCCGCGACGAGCTGATTGAAGTCGTGCGCCTTCTGGAGCAGGGCGGGCTGGACCTCGATTCGTCGCTGAAATTGTGGGAAAGGGGCGAACAGCTCGCAAGAAGGTGCGAGGAGCACTTAGCTGGCGCTCGCAAACGAGTCGAGGATGCGCTCGCTGCCGGCCAGGCCGAGGACACCTGAGCGCCGCTCCGTAGCGTGAGACCAATTTCAAAATTATTCATGAACTGGAACACGTTTCAGTTATGCTTCGCGGCGTGGGTGATGCTTCACTGACGACCGAACTCGGCCGCGTCCTGGTCACCGGGGGCTCGGGGTTTGTCGGCGCCAACCTGGTGACCAGCTTGCTCGACCGCGGATATCGGGTACGTTCCTTCGACCGCGCCCCGTCGCCGTTGCCACCACATTCGCATCTGGAGGTGCTGCAGGGTGACATCACCGACGCGGCCGTGTGCGCCATCGCGGTGGACGGCATCGACACGGTGCTGCACACCGCCGCGATCATCGAGCTGATGGGAGGTGCATCGGTCACCGACGAATACCGGCAGCGCAGCTTCGCGGTCAACGTCGGCGGCACCGACAACCTGGTGCACGCCGGGCAGGCAGCCGGGGTGAAGCGGTTCGTCTACACGTCATCCAACAGCGTGGTGATGGGCGGGCAGAACATCGCCGGCGGTGACGAGACGCTGCCTTACACCAGCAGGTTCAACGATCTGTACACCGAGACCAAGGTTGTCGCTGAGCGGTTCGTGTTGTGTCAGAACGGTATTGGCGACATGCTGACATGTGCGATCAGGCCGAGCGGTATCTGGGGCCGCGGCGATCAGACGATGTTTCGCAAGCTGTTCGAAAGTGTCGTCGCCGGCCACGTCAAGGTGCTGATCGGCCGCAAATCAGCCCTGCTGGACAATTCGTACGTGCACAACCTGATTCACGGTTTCATCCTGGCTGCCCAGCATCTCGTGCCCGGTGGGACCGCACCCGGCCAGGCGTACTTCATCAACGATGCCGAGCCGGTGAACATGTTCGAGTTCGCGCGCCCGATCATAGAGGCCTGCGGGGAAAACTGGCCGCGGATTCGGGTCAATGGGCCGATGGTCCGCGCGGCGATGACCGGTTGGCAGCGAATGCACTTCCGATTCGGGATGCCGGCCCCGCTGCTGGAGCCGCTGGCCGTCGAACGGTTGTATCTGGACAACTACTTCTCGATCGACAAGGCACGGCGCGACCTCGGCTATGAGCCCCTGTTCACCACCGAGAAGGCGATGTCCGAATGCCTGCCCTTCTACGTGGATATGTTCCGGCAGATGAAGAGCCAGGCTCTCGCCGTCAAGTCCGCTGCCGCCATGCCGACTCTCAGCGGGTCGACGTAGAAGGGACCGTGTCGCGCAGCCCATCGGCGCGGGCGCTGACGAAAAACACCGCCTGGCGCTAAGGTTCAGCTCAACAGCGACGTGGAGGGCGGCCCGGTCCGGATGAAAACCGAATTCACGCTCACTCAGAAGCGAGCCCTCGCGATCCTGACCCTCATCGCTGTTTTGTTCGGCGCGTATTTCTTGCGCGACTATTTCGTGCTCATCGTGGTGGCCGCCGTCGGGGCGTACCTGTTCACGCCGCTGTTCAATCGGTTCAACAGACGTCTCGGCACCGGCTTGTCGGCCACCTGCACCCTGTTGTCGGCGCTGGTCATCGTCATCGTGCCGGTCGGAC
The DNA here is from genome assembly GCA_035511785.1 of Mycobacterium sp. Taxonomy (GTDB): domain Bacteria; phylum Actinomycetota; class Actinomycetes; order Mycobacteriales; family Mycobacteriaceae; genus Mycobacterium. Next base: position 395 of record DATKEW010000100.1, on the reverse strand, counting down.
TCCTGGTGGTCCTGGCGGTTGTTCAGATTTCGCGCATGGTCGACAGCATCGCCGGATGGGTGAAGACAACCGATCTGAGCGGGCTCGGCGACAAGGTCCTGCACGTAGTCAATGACCTGCTGGCTCGGGTTCCGTTCGCGCACACAACAATAACCGCGGATACGCTCCGCAAAGCGATGGTCACGGTGGGCCGCAACGTCGGTGAATGGCTCCTGCATTTCTTGCAGGGCGCCGTCGGGGGTATCGCCGGCGCAGTCACGGCGGCCATCATCTTCCTGTACGTGTTTGTCGCGCTGCTGGTGAATCGCGAGCAGGTGCGCACGTTGATCGGCCAGCTCAACCCGCTCGGCGAAGAAGTCACGGACCTGTACTTGAAGAAGGCCGGAGCAATGGTG
>DATKEW010000099.1:0-20657 GCA_035511785.1 Mycobacterium sp. | reverse complement strand
ATTGATTAGGGGCCTGTAGTCGGCCTTGTAGTGGTATTGGCGCGTGATTGCCAGGTGATTCCGCAACGCAGCAGACGCAGCCGATACTGATGGAACTCCCTCAACCCCCGGCCAATGCACATGATTTTCTTGATCAGCAAGTTAATTGCTTCGCTAAGCAGGCCCGAGCGTCCAGGTTCTCTGTGGTTGTATACCGCGGCAACAGCAAAGGTGTAACACTGATTGGAAATAGTGGTCCACTCGGACTGGTGCCCACGACTCGCCGTCGGCATTCTGTGACCGAGACCGATGAGTTGACCGAGGCGCTGGACGAAGGCGCCTGGCGCTGGCCCAACCTAAGTCGGCCGCAATTGCTTTTGACTTTGTGACTGTTTTGTGCCGAACCACGGCTGCCGTCATCCATGATGGTCCACATGGACGGGACGACCCACGACATTGTGAGCATGCCCCGGGGCGGGCCGGATGCCTCCTGGCTGGACCGGCGGCTCCGCACCGACCGGCTGGAATACCTGGACCGCGACGACGTCGACGATCTGAAGCGCAAGGTCATCCAAGCGCTCGACCGCAGCGGACGGCGACGGTTTTTGGGTGCTTACACCATGTGCGCCCGGGCGGCGATTGATGAGGTGACCGATATCGCCTCGCCGAAGATCCTCGAACTCGGGTGCGGTCTCGGCGGGCTGTCGCGCAAGCTACTGGAGTATCACCCCGCTGCTGAGGTGACGGTCACCGACATCGATCCCACGTATGTGGCCGCCGTCGCCGCCAGCGACCTCGGCAGTCACTCACGCGCCACGGTGCGGGAAATGGACGCCACCGCAATCGACGCCCCCGACGGGTATTACGACCTCGCGGTGTTTGCGTTGTCGTTGCATCACCTGGCGCCTGAACGGGCCGCCCAAGTGTTCGCCGAAGGGACCCGGGCAGCGAACAAGTTGTTAATCATCGACCTTCGCAGGTGGCGGGCGCCGCTCCAGGTGGTGCAGTTGGCGCTCACACTGCCGTTCACCGGGCTGATCCCGCCATTACACGATGCGGTCATCAGCTCGCTACGCGCCTATAGCCCATCGGCGCTGCGTGCGCTCGCCCAGTATGCCGACCCGGCGATTACCGTCGAGTTTCGCACCCGACCGCGGGGCGCGACGGCGATGGTTGCCGGTCGCGCCCGGCAAGCCGGTACCTCTCCGTAGGGATCACAACCGCCAGCCGTTGAACTTCGGTAAAGCGCTGTTGTGTCGCGGTGCCCTGCTGGCACAGTCTAGGTTTCGAGTTCCTTCTTCAGGTTGGTCAGCACCTCGGCCTGAATCTTCTTCAGACCCAATGGTGCAAAGGTCTTTTCAAAGAAACCTTTGACACCGCCCGCACCAGTCCAACTGGTCTTCACGGTGACGCTGGATCCAGGACCCGCGGGCGCCACCGTCCAGTTGGTGACCATGGACGAGTTCGCGTCCTTCTCGATGACGGTGTGACCGGCGACGTCAACGTTGACCTGCACGTCGCGAACGCGTGATTTGGTGGCCTGCAGCTTCCACTTGGCCACCGTGCCGGTCCCCTGCCCGCCCTGCAGGACCTGGTACCCGCTGTACCGCGGAGACAGGATCTTCGGGCGAACCTTCTGATAGTCCGCCACCGCCGCAAGTGTCGTCGCAGGCTCGACGTTGATCAAGATCGTGCTGGCCGCGCTCACCTGGCCCATCAGGCCCAACTCCTCCTTGTGATGCCGCCCGCGCGGGTGCACGGGCTGTTGTCGAAGACTAGGGTATATGTGGTGCCTATCCCTGGATCCGCACTCTCGGCTCACGCGTCGGGCGTTGATCGGTTGATCGCGAGTTATCGATCCATCCCCCCAACGTCCGCCGTTCGGCTCGCCAAGCCCACCTCAAATCTGTTCCGCGCCCGCACCAAACGCGATGCGCGGGGCCTGGATACGTCGGGGCTGACCAGCGTCCTCTGTGTCGATCCCGAAACTCGCACCGCCGATGTCGCCGGCATGTGCACATATGAGGATCTGGTGGCCGCGACCCTGCCCTACGGCCTTTCACCGCTGGTGGTGCCGCAGCTGAAGACCATCACCCTGGGCGGTGCGGTCAGCGGCTTGGGTATCGAATCGGCGTCGTTTCGCAACGGTCTGCCACACGAATCGGTGCTGGAGATGGATATCCTCACCGGCGCTGGCGAATTGGTCACCGCTTCTGGCAGCCGGCACCCCGAATTGTTTCGCGCGTTTCCCAATTCCTATGGAACGCTTGGGTATTCAACAAGGATCCGAATCGAGCTGGAGCCCGTAGCGCCGTTTGTGGCGCTCCGGCACGTCCGGTTCCGCTCGTTGCCGGACATGGTCGCGGCGGCCGAACGCATCATCGACACCGGCGGACAGGGCGGCACTCCGGTGGACTACCTCGACGGGGTGGTGTTCAGCGCTGACGAAAGCTACCTGTGCGTGGGCAGGAGGACCACCACACCCGGACCGGTCAGCGACTACACCGGGAAAAACGTCTACTACCGCTCGATTCAGCACGACGCTCCCGGCGTGGAAGCCACCAAAGATGACCGGCTGACGATTCACGACTATTTCTGGCGCTGGGACACCGATTGGTTTTGGTGCTCACGCGCGTTCGGCGTACAGAATCCGCGGTTGCGGCGCTGGTGGCCACGCCGCTACCGACACAGCAGCGTCTATTCGAAGCTCATGTCCATCGACCAGCGCCTGGGTATCGCCGACCGGATCGAGGCGCGCAACGGCCGTCCCCCGCGTGAACGCGTGGTGCAGGACATCGAAATTCCGATCGAACGAGCGGTCGACTTCTTGGAGTGGTTCGGCGACCATGTGCCCATCACACCGATCTGGTTGTGCCCGTTGCGTCTTCGCGACCACGAAGGCTGGCCGCTGTATCCGATGCGACCCGACCACACGTACGTCAACATCGGGTTCTGGTCCTCGGTGCCGGCCGGCGCCACCGAAGGCGTAACCAACCGGAGTATCGAGGCGAAGGTGAGCGAGCTCGACGGACACAAGTCGCTGTACTCCGACTCCTTCTACACCCGCGAGGAGTTCGACGAACTCTACGGCGGCGAGGCCTACAACACGGTCAAGAAGACCTACGATCCCGATTCGCGTCTCCTCGACCTCTATGCAAAGGCGGTGCAACGGCGATGACGACGACTAGAGAGCCCGCACGCCCGACTCACTCGGGCAAACTGAGCATGGCTGAGATTCTGGAGATCTTCACCGCTACCGGGCGCGAGCCGTTGAAGTTCACCGCGTACGACGGCAGCTCCGCCGGAAGCGACGACGCCCAACTCGGCCTGGATCTCCGGTCGTCCCGCGGCGCCACGTACCTGGCCACGGCGCCCGGCGAACTCGGTCTCGCCCGCGCGTACGTGTCGGGTGATCTGCAGGCGTGCGGCGTTCATCCCGGCGATCCGTATCGGCTGCTCAAGTCGCTGACCTACAGGGTCGAATTCAAGCGGCCGTCGGCGCGGGTGCTGGCCAATGTGGTCCGCTCAATCGGCATCGAACATCTATTGCCGATCGCACCGCCGCCGCAGGAGGCGCCGCCCCGGTGGCGCCGGGTCGCCGATGGCTTGATGCACAGCAAGAGCCGTGACGCCGAGGCAATCCATCACCACTACGACGTCTCCAACACCTTCTACGAGTGGGTGCTTGGTCCGTCGATGACCTATACCTGCGCGGTCTATCCCACCGCCGACGCGACGCTGGAAGAGGCCCAGGAGAACAAATACCGGCTGATTTTCGAAAAGCTGCGGCTACAACCAGGCGGCCGGTTGCTCGACGTCGGCTGCGGCTGGGGCGGCATGGTGCGCTACGCCGCGCGACACGGTGTCCGGGCGATCGGCGCCACCCTGTCGGCCGAGCAGGCGAAGTGGGCGCAAAAAGCGATTCAAGATGAAGGGCTGACGGGGCTTGCCGAGGTGCGGCACTCCGACTACCGCGACGTCCAAGAGACGGAATTTGACGCCGTTTCTTCAATCGGGTTGACCGAGCACATCGGCGTCAAGAATTACCCCGCCTACTTCGGCTTCCTGAAGTCGAAACTGCGCACCGGCGGACTGCTGCTGAATCACTGCATCACCCGCCACGACAACAAATCGACCTCCTTTGCCGGCGGATTCACCGATCGTTACGTCTTCCCCGACGGGGAGCTGACCGGCTCCGGACGGATCATCACCGAGATCCAGGACGCCGGTTTGGAGGTTCTGCACGCGGAGAACTTCCGGCATCACTACGCGATGACGCTGCGTGACTGGTGCCGCAACCTGGTCGAACATTGGGACGCCGGAGTCGCCGAGGTCGGGTTGCCCACGGCCAAGGTGTGGGGTCTGTACATGGCGGCGTCACGGGTGGCGTTCGAACGCAACAACCTTCAGCTGCATCACGTACTCGCGGCCAACGTGGACGAGTGGGGCGACGATATCCTGCCGCTGCGGCCGTGGTGGCAGCCGTAACCTGAATCGCGCTCAGACGTTGTCGATGCGGCGGGCACCCAGCTCGTTCTGCAGCAGCTCGAGCGCAACCTCTTCGGGGTCTCGACGCGGCGCCGACGGGTCGCTGCGGCCTGCTTCGGCGAGCATGTGCTCCTCTTCTTCCCGCTGAGCGGAATCCGCAACCGCCGAATCGTTCGGGGGCGTTTCCTCCACCTCGGCGTTTTGCGGAGTAACTGTCCCGCCGGCGGGTGGTGCCGCCGCTGCGGCCTCCGGTGCGCCGGCCTCGCACCGGACGCGCCAGTTCACTCCCAGCGCGTCTTTGAGCGCTTCGGCGATGACGTCGGCGTTGCGCTGTTCGGACAGCCGCTTGGCCAGTGGCGCCGATGCGTGGGTCAGCACCAGCGTGTTGTCGTCTACCGCCCGAACGGTGGCGCCCGCCAGCATCACCTCGGTGGTGCGGCTGCGCTGGCGTACCTTGTCGCGCACCGTCGGCCACATAGTCCGCACCGTGGCCGCGTTGAGTTCACCCGGGGCAGAGACTGATTCGGCGACGGCTTCGGGTGCCGGCGCGGGAGCCGGTTCCGGCACCGGCTTGGGTTTTGGCTCGGGCGCGGCTTTGCGCGACCGGGCGGGAGCGGCCGCGGGGTCGGCCGCCGCGGGGCGAGACGGGGGTGCAACGCGCTCGGAAGCGGGGATGGATATGTCCAGCCGGGTCTCGATTCGCTCGACACGTTGCAGTAGCGCCGACTCGGCATCGCTCGCCGAGGGCAGCAAGAGTCGCGCGCAGACCACTTCGAGCAGCAGACGTGGCGCCGTCGCGCCGCGCATCTCACCCAGTCCCGCCTGCACCACCTCGGCGTATCGCGTCAGGGTCGCCGGACCGATTTGCGCTGCTTGCTCGCGCATCCGATCCAGCACATCCTCCGGCGCGTCCACGACTCCGCGCGTTGCCGCATCCGGAACCGCTTGCAGCACCATGAGATCGCGGAATCGCTCCAGCAGATCGGTGGCAAAGCGGCGGGGGTCGTGGCCGGCGTCGATCACCGATTCGACCGCGCCGAACAAGGCGGCGGCATCCGAAGCGGCCAAAGCCTCGACCGCGTCGTCGATCAGTGCCACGTCGGTGGCACCCAGTAACCCCAGCGCCCGCTGGTAGGTCACGTGATTGCCCTCGGCTCCGGCCAGCAACTGATCCAGCACCGAGAGGGTGTCGCGTGGCGAACCCCCGCCGGCGCGGATCACCAGCGGATACACCGCATCGTCGACGACGACGCCCTCTTGCTCACAGATCCGCTCGATCAACGCACGCATGGTTCGCGGCGGCAATAGCCGGAACGGGTAGTGATGGGTGCGCGACCGGATCGTGGGCAGCACCTTCTCCGGTTCGGTGGTGGCGAAGATGAAGATGAGGTGTTCGGGTGGTTCCTCCACGATCTTGAGCAGCGCGTTGAACCCCGCCGTGGTCACCATGTGCGCCTCGTCGACGATGAACACCCGGTAGCGTGACTGCGCCGGCGCATAGAACGCGCGGTCCCGCAGCTCGCGGGTGTCGTCCACGCCGCCGTGGCTGGCGGCGTCGAGCTCCACCACGTCGATGCTGCCCGGCGCGTTGGGCGCCAACGCCACGCATGATTCGCACACCCCGCACGGGTTGGCCGTCGGTCCCTGCGCACAGTTCAACGACCGGGCCAGGATGCGCGCCGACGACGTCTTGCCGCAGCCGCGGGGCCCGGAGAACAGGTACGCATGATTGATCCGGCCGGCTTCCAGGGCAATGGACAGCGGTTCGGTGACGTGCTCCTGCCCCACCACTTCGGCGAAAGTTGCCGGTCGGTACTTGCGGTAGAGGGCCACGGTCAGCAGGCTACCGACGCTCGGTGACTTAAGCCCGGCTGGCATCGTGTGCGCATCAGTGGCTTCCAGTGTGAACGTAGGGCGGGATTTGGCGGCTTTTCCCGCCGTCAGCGCACACTCGGCGCGGACGGGGCCAGGTTCAGCACCAATTCCGTGGCCGCCAGCAACGCGCAGGTAGCCAGCCCGTCAACCGCGTCGCGCAGAACCGGTACCGGCGGGAGGGTCGGCGCGATCCGGACGTTCTTGTCGTCCGGATCTTTCCGGTATGGGAACGACGCACCCGCCTCGGTGACTGCGATACCGGCGTCCTTGGCCAGGGCCACCGTCCGCCGCGCCGTGCCGGGCAATACGTCGAGGTTGACGAAATAACCGCCCTTGGGTTCGTTCCAGGTGGCGATCTTGGAATCCCCCAGCCGCCGATCCAAAATTTCGAGCACCAACGCGAATTTCGGCGCCAGTATCTGTTGATGGCGCAGCATCTGCAGGCGTACCCCGTCGGCATCGCCGAAGAAGCGCAGATGCCGCAGCTGGTTGACCTTGTCCGGGCCGAGCGATTTCTTCGCCGCGTACTGCAGGTACCAGGCGATGTTGCCCAACGATCCGCCCAGGAAGCTGACCCCCGCGCCGGCGAAGGTGATCTTCGAGGTGGACGCGAAGACGTAGGGCCGGTTGGGGTTGCCGGCCTTGGCGGCCAGCCCGAGCACGTCGATCTGGCGGACGAAGTCATGCGTCAGGGTGTGCACCGCGTAGGCGTTGTCCCAGAACAACCGGAAGTCGGGTGCTGCGGTCCGCATCTGGACGAGCCGGCGAGCCTTTTCCCAGGAGTAGGTGATGCCGGTGGGGTTGCTGAACACAGGAACCGTCCACATGCCCCTGATCGCGGGGTCGACGGCGACCAGCTCCTCGATCAGGTCGACGTCCGGGCCGTCCTCCATCATCGGGATCGGGATCATCTCGATGCCCATTGCCTCGGTGATGGTGAAGTGCCGGTCGTAGCCGGGGACGGGGCAGAGGAACTTGACGCTTGCCTCGTCCTTCCAGGGTCGCGGCGAATCCACGCCGCCGTACAACATCGAAAAGACAACGAGATCGTGCATCAACTCCAGGCTGGAGTTGTTACCGGCGAGCAGGTTCTGCACCGGGATGCCGAGCAACTCCCCGAAGATGGCCCGCAATCCGGGCAGGCCGTGTAGGCCGCCGTAGTTGCGAGTGTCGGTGCCCTCTGCGTCGCGGTAATCGTCCCCGGGCAGGCTCAACAGCCGGTTGGACAGGTCGAGCTGTTCTGCACACGGTTTGCCGCGGGTCAGGTCCAAAGACAGCTTCTTGGCCTGCAGCTCCGCATAATCCTGCTGGTTGCGCGCGTGCAGGGCCGCTAGCTCTTGAGGGCTGAGGGAATCGAACGGCACCAGGGGCCCTTTCGCTCATCGCAGACCGGGGATTCGGGGTCATGCAAGGCCCCGACGTAGGGGACCCCGCGCACCCGACAGAGCCCATTGACCCTTGCTGCCTTCCGGCCCTGGGGGAGTTCACAGGATAGACGCCGCGCGGGGTCCACCGCGAGTGTAATACGTGACCCGAAGTAACCGACGTGCAACCAGCGGCGGCCACAGAACCCTCAAGCGCACTCGGCTACCATGGCCACGGAGGATTCGCCTAGTGGCCTATGGCGCTCGCCTGGAACGCGGGTTGGGTTAACAGCCCTCGCGGGTTCAAATCCCGCATCCTCCGCCATGGGTTCGCGACGCGGCCTAGCACGTGTTGTTTGGAATCGGTTTGAGCTGCCTTTAGGCTGGCGTGGGCTCACACCAGCATGAGGAGGCGTATGGGGCGCAAGGTCGCCATACCGTGGCACGCGTCGTTTTCGATCGCTGCCGGCGTCCTCTATTTCTTTTTCGTGTTGCCCCGCTGGTCCGAGCTGACGGGCGACACGCCGCACGCACTGGGGATGGCGGGCCGCATTGCGTCAGGTGCGCTCATCGGCCTGGCGGCGCTGCCGGTGGTGTTTACCCTGTTGCGCACCCGCATGCCGGAGCTGGGCACCCCACAGCTGGCGCTGTCTATGAGGGTCTGGTCGATCGTGGCCCATGTGCTGGCCGGGGTGCTGATCATCGGCACCGCGATCAGCGAGATCTGGCTCAGCCTGGATAATGCCGGGCAGTATCTGTTCGGGATCTACGGCGCCGCCGCCGCGATTGGTGTGCTCGGGATTTTCGCGTTCTACCTGTCGTTTGTCGCCGAGTTGCCGCCGCCACCGCCGAAACCGATCAAGGCGAAGAAACCCAAGAAGCGTCGTATTCGCGGCAAGAAGGGCGAGGAGGCTGACGAAGCCGCCGAAGACACCGAGGCCGCCGAAGACACAGAAGCCGAAGCGGTCGAGGCGGAAGCCGGCGAAACCAAAGAAGCCGAGACGGTCGAGGCGGAAGCCGGCGAAGCCACGCAAGCCGAAGAAGCCGAAGAAGCCGAAGAAGCCGAAAAGCCAGAGCAGGCAGAAGAGCCCGTCACGGTCACCACCGACAGCGCCGAGTCCGACGCCGATGAGGCCGCCGAGGAGCCCAGGGGCGGATTGCGCAACCGCCGCCCGACCGGGAAGGGTTCCCACCGAATGCGCCGCAGGCGCACCCAGGGCGGCGTCGCGCTCGACGAATAGCCAACGAGTCTGCAGCGCGATCTTTCAGTCGCGGCGCCGAAGGCGCTCGAGAGAGTCGGCGATGCGCTGCCGCGTCTCGTCGGCGCCCCACAGCTGGCGGACCTCGCGGTCGATACCACCGGCCTCGCCGATCCGCCCCAGGGTGGGCGCCCTCAGCTGAGCTTTCGTGTGGCGATAGGCGTCGACCGCGATCTCGCCCAGGTCTGATGCCTCCGCCACGGCCGCCTCGACGAGGTCGCCGGTGATGACGCGGTGGGCAAGTCCGCTGGCGATGGCGTCAGCCCCTCGATAGAGGTGACCGCCGAGTAGCACTTCCTCGGCGCGGTCTCCGCACGCGTAACGCATGACCTCGAGCGCCGCCGCCGGAAACGGCACGCCGACGCGGACCTCGGATGCCCCGATCTGCGCATCGGGGCTTATCAGGCGGCGGTCGCAGGCGCACGCGAGCACACACCCGCCCGCGATGGCGGCACCGTTGATGGCAGCCACCGTCGGCCCGGGATAACAGAACATCGCGACGAACGCGTCGGACAGCGCGGGGATCAACCGATCGGCGTAGTCAGAACCGCCCTGCAGCACGCGGTTGAGGTCAACCCCGGCGCAGAACACCCGGCCCGCACCGGTGACAACGAGCGCGCCGGCGCCCGAACCCTGCAGCTCGCGGATGGCGGCGGTCAGCTCTTCCAGCAGCTCGACATCGAGAGCGTTGACCCGCCCCGATGACAGGGCCAACACCCGCGCGGTTCCGGCGGTCTGGATCTCAATCACTGGGGTCGGCTGGCTATGACGACCGGAATGTCGGTGTTCTCGTCGGTGTGATAGCTCGCGCACACGCGGTGGTAGCCATCGGCGATTTGTAACGGCACGCCGGTGGTGAAGTCGCCCCGGACCAGCAGGATGGGCGACAGCGGCTCCCCGTTTTTGATCTTGGCGAGATCCGCGGCGACGTGCGGATTATCCACGGGCAGCAGATTCAGCTGAGCGGCCCGGAGAATGTCCTTGGCCTTTTTGTGCGCGATGTCTCCGGCCTTCAGCCGTTTCGTCAGCTGTTTTACCGCCTTCGAGCCCGCGAGCAAGTCAAGGTAGTCGCCGGCGGCCGGAAAGTCATGGGCCTCAGGCTTTTCCAGCCACTTCACGGTAGCCATCGAGCGTCTCCCTTCGTCGGGCCATGTCGACGCAGCCTACCGGCTGCACCAGAAAATTGGGATCGGTAGCAACCCGGGCGTTCTGTACTTCCTCCCATGACGACGCCAACGGGGCGGCGCATGAAGGAAGGAAATCACCAGTGAAACGTCTTCTCGCGGCAGCGATTGGAACCCTTGGCCTCGCGTCGGCGCTGGTGGCCTGTTCGAGCGGCGGCCACACTGCCAGTCCGGGCTCGAGCACGGCGCCCGGCGCTGCGGCCGCAACCAGCGCGCAGGTCAGAGTCGGCGGCACCGACCTCCCGGGGTTGAATCCGTCCTCGGTGACCTGCGTCAAAACCGGCGGCAAGATCGACATCGGCAGTGGGTCCACCGGCGGTACCCAACAGGCGCTGGCGGTCGTGATGACCGACGAGGCCACCCCGAAGGTCGAGTCGTTGGCGCTTGTTGTCGACGGCAACGCATTGTCGGTCAGCAACAACGTGGGCGCAAAGGTCGGCTCGGCCAACGTGGCGGTGGACGGTAAGACCTACACCATCACCGGTCAGGCGCAGGGCGCCGATTTGAAGAACCCGATGGCAGGAATGGTCACCAAGGACTTCAACATCAAGGTGACCTGCGGTTGATCGATCGAACTTCGGGCGGCGGACGTGCCTCACTCACGCGTCCGCCGCTCCGGATTTGGACCGCCAAGTGCCACCAACGGACTTATGATGCAGCCGTGTCGATCCCCGGCGAATTAGACCGCGCCCGCCGTCTGGCGTTCGCCGCCGAGGAGGTGGCGGCGCGGGATCTGCTGCTGTCCTTGCTGCAGCCGATCGAGCGGGAAGATCGCGACGACCTCGCGCTGGAGGTTTTCGCGCAGCTGGGCGAGATCTATCTGGCGCGCGGCTCGAATGATGGAGTGCGAGAGTCGATTCGGCGTATCCGCGAATGTCTGGCCAGCTATGGCGAGATGACCCGCATGATCTGTCGATACTCGCGGCGGGCCCAATTTCTGCAAACGGGTCTTGCCGCGGCACTCGGCGATCACGAAGGCGCCGCGAGGGAACTGGCGGTGTTGAGCGACAAGGACGCCGACGAGGATTTCGCCGACCTCGTCGACGAACACACCTACCTGGTTGCCTATGCGCAACTTCTGTGCGCGACCGCACTCTGCGACGACGACCTGCATGTCCAATCGCTTCCCTTGTGGGAGCAGGTGCTCAGCGTCTTAGAAGATCCAGATCACCTCGGCAGCGACAGCGTGTTCGGCGACTATCTCCGGGTGGCCGCGGCCACCGGGTACGGCAGGTTCTGCGTTCAAACCGGGCGATTGCCCGAGGCCGAACCGTGGCTGCGTCGCGCGGGAGCCCGCGCACAAGCGCGCGGATGGGAACTAGCCACGGCCAGAACACAATTGGAACGAGCGGCGGCGTGCTGGTCGGTGGGCGACCACGTCACCACCGAGCAACTCGTCTCGGAGGCCCAACCGGTCATCGCACGATATGCCCGAGCACACGACGCCGCCCGTTGCTGGCTGTATCTGGGACTCGTCCGGCTGGCATCCGGCGCATTGGAAGCAGCCGACGAGTGCTGGGGGCATGCCGAGCGGCACTGGCGTGAACTGGGCAAGCCACTGCACCTGCACCGCATCTTGTTGCAGCGCAGCTGGATAGCGATCTTCTGGGGTCGCTTCGCCGACGCGGTCGAGCTGATCGCCCAGGCCCGGGAGCTACTCGACTCGTCGCCGCGCAGCAGTTGGCTACAGTACGCGCAGCTCGACAATCACCTCGGGACCGTCTGGCGCGCTGATGCGTTGACGGACCTTGGTTTCGACAGTTCGGGCGATCCCGACGAGACGCTGCAGGAAACCGAGGCGCGGCAGGCCGAGGGACTCGGCATCCTGCGCGGCGAGGTCGGCACTCCCGAATACTGGCGCGCGATGACCAAACTTGAACGGGCCGCGGAGCTAAAGGTGCCGGCCGCGCTGGCGGTCGACTCGGTGCGGTATTCGATCGCCGACGCCGACGCGAGATCGCGCTGGGCGACCAACGTTTCAGCGCCCATCCTGGCCAGCGCCTTCGCCGTCGCCTGGGAATGGGAGAACACCGAACTGGTCAGTGAGCTGGTCGAATACCACAGCGCGCGAGGGACTTTCAACAGCGAGCCAGACCGGCCCAAAGTCGGCGAATGGGCATCCACCGCCACGTCTGCGGTGCTCATCGACACCGGCGAAGCGCTGGCCGCAGCCGGCCCGCCGCCGCGGGGCGGCCTTTCGCTGACACGGCTCGGCCCATTGCCGCCGCTGCAGATGCAGCCGGACGCCCCGCCGATCATGAGTCACTATCGCGCACTGGCGTTGCAGCGATACGGCCGCGACGTCACAGCCGGCGAACCCGCCTGGTCGACCTGGCCATGAGTGATACGGACCGGCTGACTCTGGTCCTGCGATTCGCCGATGTCGGCATCGCCACGTACGGCAGTCTGCGGATCGTCGGGCAACCGTCCAGAACCGTCAACTGGGTGGTGGAGGAACCGATCCTGCTCGCGGCCCTGCAGGAGCTGATCGATGCATTACCGGAGCCGCACGGTTCGGAGAGCCGCCGTGACGCCATCGAGCGGGCACTGAGCAGTGGCCCCCTCGCGACACCACAGACCGAACTGACGCTCGCCTACATCCTGGGCGTGCTGCTGATCGGCGAGCCCGGGTGGCAGCTGTTGATGGAATGCGTGGCCTCGCCGCGCGCGGTGCTGTTCGTCTCGCCCAGCGCCCGACTGGCTCGCGTACCGTGGGGCGGTCTGGCGGTGCCGAAATCGGGGCCAAGCAAAGAAGAACTTGTGCGCGCGCGCCAGGATGCCATCACCGCCAGCGGCAGGGTAGCCGCCCGGATCCCTTGGCAGCTCGCCGATATCGGCGACTACACCGACGGATATCGGCTGATGGAGTTGGTCGACGTGCTCATGGCGGTGCCGCAGAGCATCGTGCACTCGCCGCGGGCACCGGCCGGATGGGATAGCCGCCGAGACGGTCCGCCGGTACTCGTCCTGGACCCGCGAGTACCGGGCCGGCGCCCCGACTCCGCGCTCGGGTCGGTGCTCGGCAGGCCGTCGGGCCACACGCCATTGGCGCAGCATTACACCGCGCTGATGCAACGCCGTGCGGTGCTACCGACCGTCGACGCGGCGGTGGAGCTGTTCCGCCGCCAGGATGCCGACCGCAGGTGGCTGGCCGAGCTGCTGGCTCAAATCCCGAGCAGGCTGATGTACGTCGGCCACGCGAGTTCGCCAGACAGCCACTCCGGTCACGCCGGCCAGGCCGATCGGGCGGCGCTTCACCTGGCCTGCACGGCGGGGATTCCCGGCGATGCCGACGCTATCGGAGACCACCGTCCGCTGACGGCGTCGGATCTGATGGCGTTGCAGCTGCCGATGCCGCCCCGGGTGGCCCTGCTGGCCTGCGCATCCGGCGGCGACTATCAATTCGACGAGGCGACCGGCCTGGTGGCGGCCATGATCCTGGGCGGCGCGCAGTTGGTGACGGCCACGTTGTGGTCGCTGCCAACCACGGCGGCCTACCGGCAGTTCGCGGTCGCGGCCGACGATCTCCCAGATCCGATGGCCGACGCGGTCATCGCCGTGGATCGGGCACACGAGGTCGCCGACGCCGGGTGCGCGGTGAATCGGTGGCAGCGTCAGCAGATGCGGCGCTGGCGCGATGGTGACGCCGCGGCCAGCCCGCTCTACTGGGGTGCGCTCGTCAGTTTCGCCGTCGACGGCGCGCGCTGATTCCATCTGCCGCTCAGACTGACGCCAGCCATGACGCGTGGACGGCCATGACGTCGTCGGGCAGTGAAAGCTCTTCGCGGGCAGCGGGATCGAACGCCACCAGAACGACGAGCCCCGGGCGCAGCATTGACACGTCCGGATCGCCCTCACAGCGCGCCAATTTGCCGATGAACGTCTCTCCGGACACCGCTACCACCTCGATGAAAATCTGGCGCTCACCGTCGGCGGTCACCGATTCCTCGTTGCCGACCGCACATACCGTGCCGACTCCGATGGTGCGTTCGTGGGCATTCTGACGGCGGGCGAGGACGAGCCGACCGACGAGCGCCAGAGCCAGTGCGACGCCCGCGATACCGATCAAAGTGATCCACACGTAGCGAAAAACGATATACAGGACACCGGTTGCAATGAACGCTATCTCGGCGCCTGCCAGCAGCATTGTCAGCTTCTTCATGCAACCAGGCTCTCGCCGCCAGCCGGCTACCGAACCCAACTTTTTCGCTGCCGCTGTCTTCCTAAAGCCCCTATCCTGTGCTGATGAGCGCGGATTCGCAGGTGGCGACTGCCATCGCGGTGGGCCACCCCCGCCGGTCGGTGATCGACCGGGCGTGGCGCGCGATCGGTCCCGGCGTGGAGGTGCTCAGTAGCGACGACGGCGGCCCGTTGAGCCGGACCGTCAAACGCATCATCGATCCGTTGGTGCTGCGGTTGCGATCGAACCCCCAGTATTCAACCCCGGTTGTCGATTCCGGGACGGCCGCGGCGATGCATCAGCTGATCGTCGGCAGCGCTCCCCAATTACGTTCCGCCGCAGCATGGTTCGGGACCCTCAAACTCGAACGTCGCAGGCAGCGTATTCGGACCGGAAACGCCCAGGAACTGTACTTCCCGGTGTGCTTCGAACTCGCGGTGACGAAAGGCCCACCGGCGCCGCACGATGGCGAGACAACGGCTGCCATACTCCGCGAAATTCACCTCGGCCGAGACCGCACCGCGATCGAAGTGTTGCACCAGTACCTGGCGAGCCCCGATGTCGTCGCCACGCTGACCGGCCAACTCGATCGCAGTTGGCGTGACGTGCGGGCCGGCGAGGCCGATACCGGCCCGTTCCTGGCCGGTCTCGGCACCGCACTCGGCCGCGCCACCGGCCACAGCGCCGCGGCGGCCCGTCAACGGGCTTGGTCGGCCGTCATCGTCGACGCCACACCGTACAACCTGGGCGCGCTGGCCCGCATCGAAACGGGCGAGCTACCGTGGTCGATCATCGAGCTGGGTTTGAGTTCGGTTGCCCCGCAACGACAACCGCAGATATCCGCTGCCTCCGATAGCGATCGACCGCTGGACCGCAGCGTGGTGGACCGGGTGCGCGCGACGCTGCGGCGCGCCCTGGACCGTGACGCGTTGCCCGATATCCCCTTGCTGTGCGAAGAGGAAGTCGATCGCGCCTGTGCACCATGGGGACTGTTGTCCGAGGACAAACAGGCCACGTTGGTGGCCGGCATCGAGGTCGCGGTCGAGTTGGCGCCTCTGGATCCATCGGTCATCAGCCGCTACGGACTGGCGGCGCAGATCCAGGCCCGGCTGCGCAAGGAGGCGTATGTCCTGCATGCCCGGCGCTATCTCGCCGAGGGCGGGCCGATTCATCCGCGGCAACGGCGAGTCGTCGACGACCTCGCCGCGTACGCACAGCCGTACCTGAGCCGGCTTTGGGCGCGACTGCACGGGCGCGATGTCTGGCAGGAGCCCTGCGACGACGTCGACGAGGTGCGGTCCCTTCTGGAGGGGGTCGCGCGGTCGGTGAGCCTCGATCACCGGCAACGAATCAAGGCGATGCTGGAATTGCAGGTGGCCGGATGAGATTGGTTGCCGATTCCGGTCTTTGGCGAACCGGCCCCACCGCCGCACCGACGCCACTGGCCGCGGTGCTGGAAGTCAGTGGCGCCGTGCTGTCCTGGACGGTCGACGATCCTCCCGGTGCCGCGTCCGCCCAGATCACCTTCACCGATTTGTCGCGCGCCGACTGGCTTTGGTGTGTCCTCGGTGAATCCGGGCACGTCGCGCTGGCCCCTACCTTAGGGGCCGCTGAAGGCGCGGCCGGCGCGGCCGACCAACCGCACAGCATCGAGCTGACCGATGTCGACATCGTGCCCGGATCGGTGGACCCGCTGCGGAGGCTGGCCCTGGGCCATTGGCTGCGGCGGTGGTGGCCCGCCAGTCGACGGGACGGCATCGCGGGCCTGGACCGTGCCCTGCTCGACGTCGAGGTCGCATTGCTGACAGTGGGCGCGCAAGGCTTCTTCACCGATGACACTCTGGATTCGGATGTGGCCCAGCTGCTGGTGCCACACGCCACGGCCTTGCTCACGCATGTCCGAAGCGACGATCCGCGGATAGTCGACTTGGTACGTGCCGGTGCCGGGGTCGCCGGCGAATTCGGCGTCGACGACAACGGGTGGCCGGAACTGTATGCCGCTCTTGAGGATTCAAGCAGGATCCTGACTGCAGAACCGGCCCAGCCGAGCGGACGACGCGACGATTACGCGCTGGCCGCCGGCGCGGACGCGGGACTCGGCCAAAAAGGGGGTGCGGCCCCGATCGCCAGGGGCGTGGCGCCCATCAACTGGAGTGCGGTTCCCCCCGGAATATTCGATGCGGGTGAGAACACCGTCGACTGGATCGTCGAGCTGGCCGGCACGGCGGTGGTCGCCGTCGTGCGCGCGGCCATCGTCGGGCCGGACCCGGCCACCGGCATCGGGGTGCAACTGGGGTCGGGGGCCATCAGCGGCACCGGTGTCCTGGACGCCGATGGCCGCGCCACCCTTCCCCTGGTCGACAGCCAGCAGCGGCCGATGACCGAATCGGCCGCCTGGGACCACGATTGGGCTGCGACGTCGGTGATCATCGGCGCCGACCTGTCCGAGACGCGCGAAACGCGGGAGCGGGTCCGCCGCTGGGTGCGGGCACGGTTGGACCGCCCGGGTGACGACGCATTCCTGGCTGAGATCCTGGCTTCCGAATCGGCCTATTAATTTTCTCGGCGGCCCGACGACTGTGAATCTGACGACGCGATGTCGGCGTGTTGCGTCGTGAAATTCACTGTCGCTCGAACGGGCACAATTCCCTATGCTGAGCGAGTGCCAAACACCTATCGAGTCGTTCAATGGAACACCGGAAACGTCGGCAAAAGCTCGCTGAAATCGATCGCCGACAACCCCACGCTTGAACTCGTTGGGTGTTATGCCTGGTCATCGGAGAAGGTCGGCCGCGACGCCGGCGAACTGGTCGGCATTCCGCCGCTGGGGGTCGCGGCCACCAATGACGTCGACGCGCTGCTGGCCCTGAAACCGGACTGCGTGGTCTACCACCCCATGTGGATCGACGTCGACGAGCTGGTCCGCATCCTGTCCGCCGGCGTCAACGTGGTGACGACGGCCTCCTTCATTACCGGACACAACCTCAGCGATGGCCGCGACCGGATAGTGGAGGCCTGCGAGAAAGGCGGCTCGACCATCTTCGGGTCCGGCGTCAGCCCGGGCTTCGCCGAACTGTTGGCCATAGTCTCGGCAATGGTGTGCAACCGGATCGACAAGGTCACCGTCAACGAAGCCGCCGACACCACCTTCTACGACTCGCCGGACACCGAGAAACCGGTGGGCTTCGGCCAGCCGATCGACCACCCCGAGCTGCAGCAGATGGCCGAAAAGGGGACGGCGATCTTCGGCGAGGCCGTCCGGCTGGTGGGCGACGCGCTCGGCGTCGAGCTCGATGAGGTGCGCTGCGTGGCCGAATTCGCCCAGACCACCGCCGACCTCGAAATGGCGTCCTGGACCATCCCCGCGGGATGCGTTGCGGGCGTGTACGTGAGCTGGCAGGGCATCGTCGACGGCAAGACCCTGATCGACCTGAACGTCCGGTGGCGCAAGGGGCAGACGCTGCAGCCCGACTGGAAGATCGAACAAGACGGCTGGGTCATCCAGATCGACGGGCAGCCAACGGTCACAACCAAGGTCGGCTTTCTGCCGCCGCCGTATTTCCAGGCCGATACGATCGCCGATTTCATGGACCTCGGACACATCATGACGGCCATGCCCACCATCAACGCGATCCCCGCCGTCGTCGCCGCGGCGCCGGGAATCGTCACCTACACCGATCTTCCGCTGACACTGCCCCGCGGCAACGTGCCCACGAGCTGGTAAAGGTCCGTGACAATTTGGCCCAGATCGGCGTCCGGGTCACCGAGCCCAATGCGCCGAAGAACTATCTCGACACCGGTGATTTCGATATAACGATGGTGGACATGGGGGGCGATGTCTTCGCACCGGTAATGTATTTGGCGGACACATACGGCAGCAAAGGCCGGTAGAACTATGGCAAGATCGGCAACCCCGACGTGGACCGCGTAATCACCCAGGCGATGCGTCAGCCCGACGAGAAGACCGCCGAGAATAACGCCAACGACGTTGACCATATGCTTTGGACACAATAGGTATTCGCATCCTTCAGGTGCCCAGCGTTTACGCGGTCAGAAGCAACGTCGCAAACTATGTCGGACCGGGCGTCGCCGACCTGAATTACACGGCGATAGCATTCACCAGCTGATTGCGGTTGACCTCACCCACGGCTAAAGCCGGCGCGAGCGGCCATTTAGATCAGCCCGCCGTCCTTGAAAGCTTTCGCGCAGTTCACCGCTTCCAATCCCATGATTCTTCCGAGCTCGGTGTAGGCCGCGAACTGGGCTTCATTGAACCATTGGTCCGACGTCGGGTCGTGCGGAAAAGCCGCGCTGGATGCGGCGTAGGTCAAAAGCCAGTCCGGACAGCGTTCGCAGAGAACGGCTTTCGTCACGATCAGCACGCCGTGGTGGTCTTCAAGACCGGCCGCCTTCGGGTAGGTGATTCGACCGGCCACCACCGTTCCTTTGGTGAGCCTGCTATTGAGGCTGGCGATCCTTTGCCAAATCGCTGCGACAAACGCAGCTTGTCGGTGGATCCCTCCCTGGGCTGCACGGCCAGCAGGCGCGCGCCTCACTTGGCCAGGATGACGGTGCGCAAGTTGGCAATGGTCGTTTTCAAGGGCGGCGGCACGTCGAACCGCGTTCGCGCATAAGCCTTTCCATAGACATTCGTCGTTAACGTCGGTGTGACAACTACAGCAGGCTGTGTCGAGCTTCACCTGCCCGTGCCGAAAAGCTAAGCGTCTCCCGACGCTGCGGTATCGGGGACGGCCGCGCGTCGCCGAGCTGGTTTGGTGTACGTCGCGCCAAGCTGCGGCACCTCGAGCGGACCTTGGTGGCGGGCGGCCTCGATGGAGGCGCGCAGCGGACCGGCCAAGCCCGCGAATGAGCCCATGTCGAACAGCCGTTGCGTCAAAAGCCGGTTGTGTACATAACCGAACGAGCTGCCGGTCTCAGGGTCGGCCCATCCCAGCGTTCCGCCCAGGCCGACGTGACCAAAACCTTTGAGTAGTCCGGGAACTGGCGATTCGTGGTACCCGAGGTGAAAAGGCATCGGCACCACCATGTTCGCATCCGGCCACTTGATTCGCGACTGGCCGGCCAGACCGCGCGCCAACTCTTTGGACAGGTACTTTTTGCCGTCGATGCGGCCGTCGTTGGCGAGCACCGCGTACATCTTGGCCAGGCCGCGCCCGGTCACCACGCCGTTGGCCGCGGGCACCTCGCCGTCCAGGAAGGCGGTGTCCCCTTTGACAAGGGATATGACGCCGGGGAAGTACATCGCGCCGAGGGCGCCGGAGAACGGTAGACCGGCCACCTTCGGTGCGACGAAGTTGAGCACCGGCGTGCGCCACTTGCCCTGCGGCATCAGGATCTGCGCCACCTGGGTGGGCGAGCCGGCGGGCGGACGGCCAAGGTGCAGGCCGTCGGTATTGAGCGGGCGCGCGATTTCCTGGCGGATCAACTCCCGCATGCCTTTGCCGGTTACCGCCCGCGCCAGACCGGACAGCAGCCATCCATACGTCAGCGCGTGATATGCCTGCACGCCCCGCAGGTGATCGACGGGCGCCGCGGCCAGGCGCTCCTCCATGAGGAGATGATCCATCAACTCCGTTTTGGTGACACCCCGCAGGTGCGACAGCCCGGATCGATGCCGCAAGACATCGCGAAGCGTGATCTCGGCCTTCCCGTTGGCCGCGAACTCGGGCCAGTATTCGGCGACGGGGTCGTCATACGACAGCAGGCCGCGATCGGCCAGCCGGTGAATCACCGTCGATGCGGCACCCTTGGTCGCCGAGAACACCATGGCGCCGGTGTCCGCGGTCCAGGGTTCGGTGCCCGCCCGGTCAGACCATCCCGTCCAGACGTCGACGACGGGCCGGCCATCGATGTAGACGCAGAGGGCTCCCCCGCCCAACCGCCGCCCGGGGAACCGCTCGGCGAACAGCTTGATGACGTTCGCGAAATGCGGATCGGCGGCGCCGGACACGCCGCGCGGTAGGCCATCGTCGGCGACTAGAAGAGTTGACATTGCCACTTTGCCTTACGGTAGCGTCCGCCTGGGAATGAAGCTATCAGCCAGGCACAACCCCGTTTGCTCGGGCTTGGAAAAGATGGGGGTAGCGCACGCTAGTGGGGTTGATCCGGGGGTTCGCGCACTTCGCCGCCCGGCGCTGCATCGGGCGGTGAATCCTTCAAAAACTTCTTCAACCGAAGAAGCTGATTGATCACCATGCCGAGGCCCAGCAGCATCAGCGTCGCCACTATTGCCACCACGATTGCGGTGCTCACGAACTCCATGGTGACAGTCCAAGCGTCGATACGCCGCACGGCCCGAAATTCATTG
>DATKEW010000098.1:0-2381 GCA_035511785.1 Mycobacterium sp. | reverse complement strand
TCTGCGCCGTGGCCGAGCTGATGACCTGACTGCCGTTCAAGTGTTTCGCGGTGTCGCCGAGATCCGTGCCATCCTTCATGGCCTGGCCGTACTCGGCGGCCAGCTCAGCGATCGTGCCGAATAAGAACACCGACTCGGGTTTCAGCGGCAGGCCGGCCGCGTTCGCTTTTACCGAAACCTCCAGGCTATGGGTCGAGGAGCCACCGCAAGCGAAGAAGTCGTCATCAACGCCGATCCGGTGCAGATCGAGCACGTCACACCAAATCTCGGCGAGGATCTTCTCGGCCCGCGTACGCGGAGCGACGAACACTGGCTCCCGCGCGGGCGACGCTTCGGCCGCCGCCGCTAAGGCCCGGCGGTCCACCTTTCCGCCTGACGTGCGGGGCAATGCATCCGTCACCCGGAAGATGGCCGGCACCATAGCCGCAGGAAGCCACTCGAGGAGGAAGCGGCGCAGCTCAGCAGTTGTCGGCGCGGGCTCGCCTGCCGCCACGACGTGGGCGACCAGCCGGGTATTCCCGCGGCCGTCGTTCCCGGCGACCACTGCGCTCTCCCGAACCCCGTGGTGCTTGTCCAGCGCCGCTTCGACCTCGCCCGGCTCGATCCGCACACCGCGGATCTCCACTTGGTCGTCGAGACGCCCCAGGTACTCGATGTTGCCGTCGGGCAAGTAACGCGCCAAATCGCCTGTGCGGTAAAGCAACTGGGTCGGATCGTCGGAGGTCGGATCCGAGATGAATCTGGCGGCCGTCGCGTCGGGCTGGTTGAGGTAGCCACGGCCCACGCCGGTCCCGCCGATGAACAGCTCACCGGGCACACCCACGGGCACTGGTTGAAAATTGGCGTCAAGGAGATGAATGCGGGTGTTGGCGATCGGTCGCCCGATCGGGACGGGGGGGCCGGACGCACCGCGCCTGCAGTGAAAGTAGGTAGCGGTGATCGCCGCCTCGGCGGGTCCATACTCGTTCCACAGCTCGGCGCCCAGCGTGGCCAGGAAGCGCTGAGCGAGCTCGTACGGCAACACCTCGCCGCCGCACGTTACCCTGCGCAGCCCAACGCAGGACTTGAGTGCCGGCTCGGCGAGCAGGGAGCGCAAAATCGACGGCACCACGTGCGCCACCTGGGTGATCGACTGCTCGGCGATGGTCCGAACCAGGTAGGCGGCGTCCTTGTGGCCCTGGGGTTGCGCGATGACAAGCCGTGCGCCGGCGATCAACGGCAAGAAGATCTCGGCCACCGAGGCGTCGAAGGTCACCGGTGTGTGGTGCAGCACCCGGTCCTCGGCGGTGAGCCGGTAGTTTTCCTGCATCCACAGCAGCACGTTGCGGATTCCGCCGTGGGTGTTGAGCGCCCCCTTAGGCACGCCGGTGGAGCCGGAGGTGTGGATGACATAGGCGAGGCTGTCCGAGGTCGTACCCGCGGGGGCCACGACGGCGTCCTCTGAAACCGGTGCCGACGACAGGTCGAGGCACAGCCGGTGACCGGCGAACCCCGCCAGGCGCCCCAGATGTCGCCGGTGCGTGATGCAGACGGACACGCCCGGCGCGCTGGTCAGCATGGCGGCAATGCGGTTGGTGGGTTGCGCCGGATCCAGCGGCATGAAGGCGCCACCCGCCTTGAGCACGCCCAGCAGGGCCACGACCAGGTCTTCTGAGCGGTCCAATAGGACAGCAACGATGCTGTCCGGGCCCACACCCAGACGTTGGAGCCGGTACGCCAGCGCATCCGCCCGCCGTTCGAGCTCCGCGTACGTCATCTCGCGGTCGTCAAACGAGACGGCAGTGGCCGTCGGACTGCGTCGAGCCGTCGCCGCCACCATCTCGTGCAGGCAGTCGGGCGCGTCGTAGCAGACCTGGGTTTCGTTCCACACCGCCTGCGCACGGCGCTCGGTTGCGGTGAGGAGCGGCAACTCCGACAAGCGCCTGCCGGGATCGGTGACGATGCCGCCGAGCAGCGTCGCGAACTGCCCGGCCATCCGCTCAACCGTCGCGTCATCGAAAAGGTCTGTGTTGTATTGCAACTCGCAGATGAACTGCCCGCCCGTGTCGGCCACCTGCATCATCAAGTCCAGGGGCGCACCGCCTTGTCCGATGTGGATAGTCATCAGGTCAAGTGCCCCCCGCCCCGGGGCCGCGCCGGTACCGCCCGTGCTGTCGTGGAAACGGCGCGGCTGTTCCCAGGCGAACGAGACCTGGAAGAGCGGTGTATGGCTGAGATCACGGGCCGGTCGAAGCCGCTCGACGAGCAGCATGAAGGGATACTCCTGGTGCGCGAGTGCACCCAGAACCGTCTCTTTGACACGGCCCAGCAACGACGTGAACGTCGGGTCGCCCTGCAGATCGGCGCGCAGAACCACCGGGTTGGCGACGTAGCCGACCAGA
>DATKEW010000097.1:0-25574 GCA_035511785.1 Mycobacterium sp. | reverse complement strand
GTCAGCCGCGTGGATCGATAAGGACTTTCATCGTCCGTGCGGCGCGCAGCGACTCGAACGCCGACATCGAAGATTCGAGGGGCACGACCGCGGTTGTGAGGTCCGCGACCTCGATATGACCGTCTGCGAGCAGCTCAATGGCGTCGTCGAACTCGTCGGCGTAGGTGAATGACCCATGCACGGTGATCTCCTTCAGCAGGATCGTCGCTGGATCAAGACCGGACCCAGTGCCGGACCCGACCACGACGAGGACACCGCCGGGGCGGAGGGCGTCGAGGGCCAGCGCCGTCGCCGCCGCATTGCCGGAACATTCGAGCACGACGTCTGCCTGTAGGGATCCACCCGCTGACCCGCACTGGGCGGCAGCCTCGGCCGGGGTCAAAGCGACGTCGGCGTGGGAGGCGGCGGCGAACGCGCGGCGCTGGTCGGCGGGCTCGACGAGAATGATCTGCCCGGCGCGGCTGTGCGCGGCAAGCCGGCACGCCAGTTGGCCGATCGGCCCGCCACCGGAGACAAGCACGGTGGCGCCGGCGACGTCGCCGGCCCGCCGCAGCGCCCGCAGCGCCGTTGCGGTCGGTTCGACCCACGCCCCCTCCACGCGACCGGTCCCCGCCGGGAGTCGACGCAGTGTCGCCGGCGACACGGCCACCCATGGTGCCAAGCCGCCGTCGGACTGCAGTCCGAGCGCGGTCTCCATGGTGGCCTGGTGACAGAAGTTGGGACGCCCGGCACGGCAGTACTCACAGGCACCGCAGACGTTGCCGTTGGGGTTCAGCGCCACCCGATCCCCGACACTCCAGCCGGCGACCTCCGCCCCCGCCGCCGCGACCCGACCGCTCATCTCGTGGCCGAGCACGAAGCCGCCCCGGTAGACCTGCGGAGTGTCGGGGGAGTGCAGGTCGCTACCGCAGATCCCGCACAGGTCCACTTCGACGAGAACCTGGTCGGGGCGCGGAGTGGGCACGGGTCTGCGTCCGAGCGCGATCCTGCGCTGCTCGTCGAGCAGCACTACCGGCATCGTCACCGCCATTGCAGGTGCCTGCTTTTCGTTCCGGCGCAGATTTGTGGTCCTACACCGCAATGGTCGTGCTACTCGACCGCGTGGCTGCTCGCAGGTGGGGAAGGACCTCGGCGCCGATGATGTCCAGCATTTCATGCACGGTCGACTCGGGTAAGCCGGCTTGGTCGACGCCGAAGAGTTGCCGACGGTAGTCCCCGAAGTGTTCGCGGAAGGACAGGATCTTGTCGACCACCTCCGCGGGGCTGCCCACCGTCGCCCCGGTCTCGCGTGCCGCCTGTTCCAGCCGACCCGCGCTGGAAAGGACAGGATGGCTGTAGTAGTAGGGGGCGTACTCGCGGTACGCGTCTTGTGAACGCGGCCGCACGTACAGCGTCGCAGCGGCTCCTACGATCCCATCCGATCGGCTGCCGTGGCCGTAGAATTCGTAGCGGTCACGGTAGAAGTCCACGTATCGGGCGAAGTAGGCCGTGGTCATGAACAGGTTGTTCACGAAGAATCCGTCGCCGTAGCGAGCCGCTTGCTCGGCGATCTCGGGACTGCGTATCGACCCATGCCACACGAGCGGTGGGCGTCCGTTGAGCGGACGTGGCGTCGACGTGAATCCCTTCAGCGGCGACCTGAACGGGCCCGACCAGTCCACGACCTCTTCGTCCCACAGCCGGCGCAGCAATGCGTAGTTCTCGACCGCCAATGGGATGCCCTGGCGGATGTCCTGGCCGAACCACGGATACACCTCAGCGGTATTGCCGCGTCCCAGCATCAGGTCAACTCGGCCGTCCGCCAGGTGCTGCAAGGTCGCGAACTCCTCTGCGATGCGCACCGGGTCATTCGTCGTTATCAGCGTGGTCGCGGTCGACAGGATGATGCGCGAGGTCTGGGCCGCGATGTAGGCGAGCAAGGTGGTAGGGGCGCTCGAGATGAACGGCGGATTGTGGTGCTCACCGAACGCGAACACATCCAGCCCGACGTCCTCGGCGTGCTTGGCGATCCGGGTGATGCCCTTGATCCGTTCATGCTCGGACACTTTGTTGCCGGTTACCGGGTCGGCGGTGTGGTCGCCGACGCCGAAGATGCCGAATTCCATGTGAGGGTCCTTCGCGAGGTTGCCGACGGCCACCGGTCAGCTTACCGGCGCGGTTGGGCCGACCAGCAGGTGCGCAGCGACGGTGGCGGCTCGCTTTCCCTGGTGGGCCGCCGCGGCTCGGACCCTGTTGTCGACGGGGCTGTCGCCCTGGCCGGCGAGGTGGCTGGCGCCGTAGGGGTTGCCGTCGGCGAACTTGATCGGGTCGGTGTAGCCGGGGGCGACCACGATGCCGCCGAAGTGGTGCACGCCGTTGAACAGCGCGTGCAGCGTCGATTCCTGCCGGCCGTGGGGGTGCGAGCAGCACCCTGCCCGGTCGGTTGGATGGCTATCACGCCACAACTCCTCAAAGTGCTTCAGCGGCAACGTCCTCGGCCGATGAGCGGCCACGGAGCCCGCATTGGCCGGCTTGGGCAGTCAACTGTCCGTCGAACGTCACCGTAGGGTGTAGGCAACCAATTCGTCAAATATTTGATGAATTCGTCACACTGGACTTCGTGCTGGCCTGGCGCGCCGGAGTGGTGAAAACGGAAGCGTCGGACTCATCGAGACGCGGCAGGCCCTTGACATTGTGCCGCTACTGTCAAATAATCGACGAATGAGTAATCGGATCCGACGATGACAGAATTCGAAGGAACGTTTGTCCGAGAGGGCGATGCGCGCTACGAAGAGCTTCGCATCGGGCACGTGTTCAACCAGCGCCTCAGCAGCCGAAAGCCGGCCGCGGTACTCCTGCCTGCCAGCGACGACGACGTGGTCGCCGGAGTCGAACTCGCCGCCAAAGAAGGTTGGCAGGTATCGGTTCGCGCTGGTGGCCACTCCTGGGCGAGCTGGGGCGTCCGCGACGGCGCCCTGCTCATCGACCTCAGCTCCATGAAGGACATCCAGTTCGATCCGGCCACGAACATCGCTTCGGTGCGCCCCGCGATCGCCGGCGCAACCGAACTGGACCCATTCCTCGCGGAGCGGGGACGGTTCTTCCCGGTAGGGCGTTGCGAGACGGTAGGTCTGGGAGGGTTTCTCCTGCAAGGCGGGATGGGGTGGCACAGCAACCACTATGGGTGGGCATGCCAGAGCGTCGAAGCCATCGACGTAGTGCTCGCCGACGGACGCACGGTCCGGGCGAGCGCCGGCGAGAATGCCGATCTGTTGTGGGCGGCCCGCGGCTCGGGACCGGGTTTCCCCGGCATCATCACGCGATTCCACCTGAAGACGTTCGAACGGCCGGCTCTCGTTCAGGACACCAGGACGTTTCGTCTCGACGACCTCGACGAACTCCTGGCCTGGCTGCAAGGGATCCAGCCGGAACTCGACCGCAGGGTCGAGCCGATCGTGATCGCAACGCGTCTGTCGGATGCTCCCTTGGACGAGGGCGTCGAGCGGCCCGACGGCACCGTTGTCATGATGTACACAACGGCAGTCGGCGGTTCCGAGGCCGAAATCCTGCCGCTGATGGCGCCCCTCGACACGTGCCCGGTCCCGAGCCTCGGTCACATTCGGGGCGAGACAACGATTCCGGAGCAGAACACTCTGCTGGCAGCGCAGAACCCCGAGGGCTATCGGTGGCGAGTCGACTGCACGTGGACCGATGCGCCGGCAGCAAAGTTGGCGCCGAAGTTGCGGAAGATATGGTCGAACCTGCCGACCGAGCTTTCCTGGTCGATGTGGTATGGGTGGTCGCCGTCGCCGGAGCTTCCAGACATGGCCTTCTCGGTTGAGGCGGCGGGATTGGTCTCGACCTACGTCTGCTATGGCGACACCGCCGACGACGAGCGTTTCGCCGATTTCGTTCACGGCAATACGGCAGAACTGGCAGCGGAATTCGGGAAGGGCGTCTACCTGGGTGACACGGATTTCACTCATCGCCCGGACAGGTTCGTCTCGGATGAGAACTTTGAACGGTTGCAGGAAGTGCGCCTCGCCTGGGACCCCGATCGCCGCTTCTGCGGTTACTTGATCAATGACGAGTCGAAGCTCAACACTCGATGAATCCTCGATCAAGGCGCGGGACATTCTGCGGCTCGCGGTCACAAACCCGAATCATTCCTTGCTTCGGACGAATCCGTGATGACACCAACATGCTCGGCCCGATCCGACTTATCGCGGCGTTCGTCGAGCACCCGCAGACCCAACCGAGGCCACCATCATGACCGTGTCATCGGGTTTGGCATCCGTCCCGCTCATGGGCACGCCGCGCTACAACGC
Source organism: Mycobacterium sp. (assembly GCA_035511785.1). Taxonomy (GTDB): domain Bacteria; phylum Actinomycetota; class Actinomycetes; order Mycobacteriales; family Mycobacteriaceae; genus Mycobacterium. The sequence continues at coordinate 21,267 of DATKEW010000097.1, read as the reverse complement.
TTCCAAGGCTGACGGCCAGCGCTTACCGACCAGAGCAAGCCCCGTCGGCCCGGAGAAAGAGATGTTTCCCAGACGAACCGACAGACACGTCCTATATCGAGGAGGATTTTGATGACAAGCACCAGCACGGATGTGAAGGCCTACCAGTGGTATGCGGCGGGACAGTGGCGCGACGCCGCGTCCGCGAGCATGTTCGACGATTTCGAGCCGTATACCGGCGATCTGTATGCGCGGGTGGCCGATTGCGGTCCGGAGGAGACCCGGTTTGCGATCTCGGAGGCGCACAACGCGTTTGGGGAATGGGCCCAGACAACACCGGCGGAGAAAGCGCGACTGTTCACCACGGCCGCAGATATCGTGCGGCGCCGCCGTACCGAGATCGCCGCGATTCTCGCGCGCGAAACGGGAAGCACCATTCCGTTCTCAACCTTTCAGCAGGACCTGGTCGTCTCAGCGCTAGAGCACGCCGCGAACTGGGTGTATCTGCCCAAAGGCGAGGTGCTGCAGTCGAACCTGGCCGGCACACACTCGATCGGCGTGCGGCGCCCATTAGGCGTGGTCGCCAGCTTCACTCCGTGGAACGGCGCAAACATCTTGTCGTGGCGCGCGGTGCTCAATCCGCTCGCAGCTGGAAACACGGTGGTGGTCAAACCCTCTGAGTTCGCGCCCATTTCGGCCGGACTGATGGTCGCCGAGATCGCCGAGGAGGCGGGTTTTCCACCGGGGGTGATCAATGTGGTGCCGCACGCACCCGGCGCAGCGGGCCCGATCGCCGATGAGTTCTTCGCCAGCGACAAGGTGCGGTGCATCAACCTCATCGGTGGCGTCAAGACCGCCCGACTGCTGGCGCGTCGAGCGGGGGAGACCCTCAAACGCAGCGTGCTCGAACTCGGCGGCTACAACCCGATGATCATCCTCGACGACGTGGATGTGGACTACGCGGTGCGAGCGGCCACGTTCGGGTCGTTCTTCCACCAGGGTCAAATCTGCATGAACACCCGCAAAATCATTGTTCAGAAGGCGATCTACGACGAGTTCCTCGACAAGTTCGTGGCACGCGCTAGGACCCTGCCCACCGGCGATCCTCTCGATCCCAACACGGTCGTCGGCCCGCTGGTGTCGCAGGCGGCAGTGGATCTCGTACACGAGCGCGTGCAGGAAGCGGTTACCCTGGGTGCAACGGTGCGCACCGGCGGCACATCCGACGGCTTGGTTTACCGACCGACGATTCTGACCGACGTGCCGTATGAAGCGGTCGCCGCCAACGAGGAGACGTTCGGTCCGCTCGTTCTCGTCGACGCGGTCGACACCGCAGAGCAGGCGGTCGAGGTCGCCAACCGCACTCAGTACGGGCTGACGTCGTCGATTCTGGCCGGCGATACCTACAGGGCATTCGAATTGGCGCCCAAGATCCTGCACGGAATCGTCAACGTTAACTCGCCCACAGTCAACGAGGAACCTCATGCACCCATGGGCGGCGTACGCAGCAGCGGTTGGGGGCGCACCGGACCGGACAGCCTCGCCGACTTCACCGACGTCATCTGGATCAACGCGACCAGTACCCAACGTCAGTTCCCGTTCTGAGTGGTGGCAGGGCAAGCGAACCTTACGAATTCGGTATCAAGTGAGAGGAGTCGACGGTGGGTCTGCATCAGTTGACGTCAATCACGTTGGGGCGTGCCCGACGTCGAGGGGGTCGCAGGCTACAACGAGGAATTCGCGCTGACACCGTCTGAGCGCTCCGCGGACGGGCTCGACGGCTATCGAGACGCCGGAGTCGGCAACCCGATGATCACCCACATCCGCGGCACCGACTTCGCAGCCACCTTAGTACATGTTCTGGACAGCTATACCAGTGGGCCGGTCCCCGCTTGCCTGGCACTCGGTCCGCGTGTGCGCGACTCGGGCGGCTCGCAACGCGGTCGCGGTTCCGATGTGGCTAGGTCACCCGCGGCTACGATCGGCGTCGGGCGCACACCCAGCTAGTCCGGTGTCGCCGGCGGTCGCGGACGACAGATTCGTCTCAAGGCGTGCTAATCCGCGCAACAACTGCCGCTGCTGGGACGTGGACATGTCGTCGACGGTGTCGGCCTCCAGTTCATTCCACAACTGCTCGATACGGCTGCGCAGCGCCAATCCAGCGGCGGTGGACTCGACTAGCGTCGCCCGGCCGTCGGTGGGATCCGGCCGTCGGCGGACGAAACCTGGCCGCTCAAGCCGCTGCACGGTACGGGTCATCGAGGCCGAATCAGTGTCAAACTCGGCCGCGAGATCGGACTGCCGCTGCGGTGCGGTATCCCATAGATGCATCAGCAGAAGCTCATGTCCCGGATGTAGACCAAGGCCCTGCCGCAGCTGGCGGGTTCGCATCACGTGCAGGCGGGTGACCCGAATCAGCGCATTGCTGACCGGGCCAGCAGATGTGGCCGTCGACGACGACACGCGACCACGTGCCGCGGGACCGTTAGCCACCCTGTTCACATTAGCTCCTATCGGCCAGCATGTGTCGCACGCGTGGAGTACGTGCCGCGCTGGGAACGAGCCACTGGTGGCGAGGGAATAAGGAGGCCAAAATCTAAGTTTGCTGTTTTGGACAGCTAAATCGCGCGGGCACCTGCCCGCCTGATCGTGAAGGAGTGACCATGAAGGCGATTCAGATGAACCAGCAGGGCGGACCCGAGGTGCTCCACCTCGTCGAGTTGCCCGATCCGCGACCCGCTCCGGGCGAGGTGTTGATCAAGGTGGATGCAGCCGCGGTCAACTTCTCCGACCTGATGCGCCGCCGCGGTGACGTCTACCCGGTTCCCACCCCTCTGCCGTTCGTACCGGGGGCGGAGGTCGCAGGAACAATCGCCGCTCTCGGTGAGGGCGTGGACGGCCCCCCGGTGGGCACACCGGTATTCGGGACGGTCGGCGCCGACACGTCGGGCGGGTACGCCGAGTACGCGCTGGCCTACGCCACCAGCGTCATCCCGATCCCCGACGGGCTCGAGGCCGACGCCGCGGCCGGGATCGTGGTCTCGGGCTTGGCGGCCACCGTCATCCTGAATGACGTCGCGCAGATCAGCGGGGGAGAGACGGTGTTCGTCCCGGCCGCGGCCGGCGGGGTCGGCAGCTACGCTGTCCAGATCGCCAAGTTACTCGGTGCCGGCACGGTGATCGCGGGGGCCGGGACGGCGGCCAAGCGGGAGATCGCCCTAGCGCTGGGGGCGGATGCGGCCGTGGCATACCGCGAGCCCGGATGGACCGACCGGGTGCTCGAGCTGACCGAAGGCAAGGGCGTCGACGTCGCGTTGGAGATGAACGGGCCGGCTCACCTCGGACAGAGCCTGGCCATCCTGGCCCCGTTTGGGCGGCTCATTTCCTATGGCGCTGTGACTGGATCGGTCGACGGCCTCGACCCGGCCGCGCTCGTTCCGCTGCTGTACGACCCCGCGCCCAGTCAAGTCCTGACCGGCTTCAACCTCGGCGTCTGGTTCGAGCACCGACCCGCGCAGGCAGTCGCATCACTGCAGCGGCTCGTCGGCTGGATCGCGTCGGGCCAGCTGCGCACTCCCGCCGTGCGTGCGCTGCCGCTGGCCGATGCCGCCGAAGCCCACCGGCTACTGGAGACCGGCGCGACCACCGGCAAGGTGGTGCTCAAGCCGTGAGCGCCGCACTGGAGGGTGTGGACGCCCAGCGGATCGCCGTCGTCGCTAACGGCGCCTTGGCGATCGAGGGCGCCATCGTCGCCGCGTTGTGGTGATCGACCGCGACGCCGAGATCTCGGCCGACCTCGGTGACGAGGCGTCGACACGTCCCGCCGCGGCCGAGGTACAACTTCCGGCTCCCTGGCTGGTGCCACCAACGCCGACGCCAGGGCATGACAGGTCAACGGCGGCGTTGCACAGTTGTCGCTCCGCAGGAGCGGCGCGCAGCGGCGAACGGACCATTAGCTGCAGCTCAGGGACCTATGGCTCTAGCCTGCGGCACTATTCGCCTCTTGAATTGCTCCTAGCAACGCCAGTTGCCAAGCGGCGCAAAACCGCTGGGTCGGGAACATGAGGAGTTGTAATGAAGTACGTGTTGGAGTGGTGCGTTCGTCCGGGTATCGGCGGCCAACAGGCCGAGGCCGACACTCGGCGCGCCTACGAGCTGTACAGCAAGTGGACGCCGCGCGTGCGGGTTCTGCAGTTCGTGGGTCGGATCGACGCCGAGGGCGGGTTCATGGTGTGTGAGGCCGATAACCCCGCCGATATCCTCGAAGGCACCGCGAAGCTGGCCAACTATGTCCAGTACAAGTGCCACCCGGTGGTCGATGTTGACGAGTGGGTAAAGGCCGGTGTGGAGGGCATCAGCTTCCGCAACGGCATTAGCTGAACCTGAACGAAAACGCCGCCCAGACCGGCGCTGGGCGGCGTTTTGGTCCTGGATCAGAGTTCAAGCGTCTGGCTGACGTACGTCTCCCAGGTGGCGACCTTGCCCGCGTCGAGCATCAGACCCTGCATCTCGGGATCATTCATAACCGCCTGCTCGACCTGGCCGAACTTAGTCCAGTCCTCGGCTGTGCTGAGGACACCGACGGTATTGGTTGCCGGGCCACCGATCACCGTCGCCAAGACGGTGACGTTTTCGCCGCCGTGCTTGCGGACGATCTCACAGGCGTTCTTGATGTGCTTCTGCACTTCGCCCCAGACTTCACCCGACTGTGGGCGGATCAGCGTCATTGAAACTATCGTCATATCCCCGACCTTCCTCTTCACGAACGGCTTTGCGCCGCTTGATAACTGGCGTTATCAGCAGCTAATTTAAGAGGTACATGCTGCCGCAGGCTAGGGCCAAAGGTCCCCGAGCTGCAGTTAATAGTCCGTTCGTCGCTGCACGACGTTCGTGACACCCGAGCTGTCTGGATCCGTTTGGCAGATTGGCGCGCAAGCACCCTGGCGCGATTGCACCGTACGTCTGCAGGCGGTCGCCCAGCAATCGTGTTTGCTCGGCGAATGTCATGGTGGGTCGGCAAGGCGACGCGCCGACGAATTTCCCGCTCACCACCACCCGGGCGCGGGCCGCCAGAAGACTCCCGACCGATCCCGCGCGACAATGAGTGCGCACCGAGCACGAGACCAAGGACCCCGTTAAGGACGGTGAACGATGGTAGGCAATCAAGAGGGGATCGGCATCCTGAAACTCGAATGTCCGCAAATGCATCCCGTCGGCAGGATCCTCAAGGAGGCCCCGCACCAGTCGATCGTCTACGACCCCGGGGCCCAGTATGGGTCACGGCGGTTCTGGCCGGACGAAGACGACCAGCCGCAGTTCAAAACACGCTGTCGCCAATGCGACAAGCCGGTGGGAGAAGCCACGGCCACGCTTCAGGGCAAACTTCGCACTTTGATCGATAACGCCTCCGAGACAGCCGAGACGGCCACGCTGCCGTATCTGTAGATGCGGACGCGAGGGGGCCAATGTCCTCACGCATACTGTAAGAGTTTCAGTAGCGAGTTCTCGGCGCGATGTTGCACCGACGGAGGCGCCGACGTGAGAGGAGTCCTGTGGCGCAGACCCCCCCGACACCGCACCGCCCCCCGCGCCCGCCGGAAGGGGATTGGCTGGGCACCCCGTACCTGAAATTCGAGCGCCAGGGACCGATCGCGGTATGCACGATCGATCGCCCCGACGCACGCAACGCCATGACTCCCGCGATGTACTTTGGAATCCGTTGTGCCGTAGGCCGTCTCAATGAGGATCCGGATCTGGCCGGCTTACTGATCACCGGAACCGGAGACGTCTTCGCCCCCGGCGGTGACATGGGCGGCGGGGGAGGCACCGACGACTGGATCACCTTCGGCTCGGCGCTGGGCATGGACGTCACGCCGTTCGACGCGGTGCGGACGTCGGCCAAGCCCGTCGTCTCCGCGGTCAACGGACTATGCCAGGGCGGCGGCATGCAGATCGCTTTGTGCAGCGACCTGTCCGTGGTGAGCGAGCGTGCGACCTTCCGGGTGCCCGAGTTGTTCCGCGGCTACGCCGACACCTATTACAGCCAGATGCTCGTCCGTCTCATCGGGCCTGTGCGCACCCGCGACCTCATGTTCACCGGACGCGTGCTCACCGCGGCCGAGGCCCTCGACTGGGGTCTGGTGACCCGAGTCGTACCTCATGAGAGCCTGCTCGCCGCCGCGAAGGATCTACTCGCGCAGGCTTGTCGAACCGCGCCACGGGCGCGCGGCGTCATCAAGTCCAGCCTCGACAACTATCTGGGCTTGTACGACCGCATCGGCATGACTGCCAGCCTGAGCGACGCCGAGGCCAGAGAAGGCTTCCGTGCATTCAAGGAGCGTCGCTCGCCCGATTGGGTGCATCCCGAACTGCGTGTAGAGGGACGCCTGTGAATAGGACGCCTCATTCGGCAGCGAGCGGAGCGCGCGCATGGTGGATCTGGGCGAATGCGTACACGGCAGCGACGGCAGTCACCTCGACGAATTGGTCAACGCTCTCGCTGAAGCACCGGGTCAGGACTCCTAGCCCAGCACGGGAAAGCGCCGCTTCGCGGCGAGCGCGTCGAGCCCGGCCTGCATGACCTCGCGGACGTGGGCGTCGACTTCGGCTATGTCCGGGTTCTTGCCGAACTTCTTGCGAACGTTGATCGGCTCGAGGACGCGCGTCACGATTTTGGACGGCAGCGGGATATTCGGTGGCAACACGAAAAGGCTTACGCCGAATGGGAAGCCCACCGTAATCGGCAGTATCTTGGCGCACGCCAAACGGGCGATGGGCCCCAGCCGCTTTGCCAGCGAAGTGCCGCGGGTAAGGAACAGCTGGGTTTCTTGGCCGCCAACAGAAACCATCGCGACGATGGGCACACCCGCCTCGATCGCCGCTCGGACATAGCCGGTGCGGCCGCCGAAGTCGATGACGTTCTGGGTGGACGTGGGCCGGTAGGCGTCGTAGTCACCGCCCGGGAACACCACCACAATGCCGTTGCTGCGCAGTGCGCTGGCCGCATTCTCGTGGTTCGCGCGGATGAAGCCGATCCGCCTCAAGAAGTCCCCGGTGGGTCCAACCATGATCATGTCGTGGCTGAGCGTGTAGATCGGGCGGTCGTATCCGCGTTCCGCGTACCAATCGGCGGCAAAGATCGGCACATCGACCGCCATCTGACCGCCGGAGTGGTTGGAGACCACCAGGGCACCGCCGGCAGGCAGGTTGTCGAGCCCATGCACCTCGGATCGGAAGTACCGCTTGAGCACGGGCCGGATGATTCCGATGACGCGTTCGGTGAGAACCGGGTCCCATTTGGCGATTTCGGTGATGTTGGCAGTAGTCGTCACGGTGTCCTCCTGCAGGTGGGCCACTCAGGCCACGATGGTCTGATAGTCGTCCTGAGCGGAGTCGGTGGTAGCAGTGAAAACTCCTGCTGCAGAACCGATCTCAGAAAATTCTTGGATCAAGGCCTCGGTTACCTCGTGAGCGTCGGTCAGTGTCACGATGTCAGCGAGAACCGAGATGTTCAGCTGACCCGCATAGCTCCACACGGTGATGTTCAGTCCGCTGCCCGCGACGAGGGGGCCCACGGAGTAGAACTCGGTGATAGTCGCGCCGGAAACCCGCCCCTGCTCGCGCGGGCCGGGCACATTGGAGACGACCAGATTCTGCATCTTGTTGTGGGCGTCCGTGCGTGCCAGCCAACCGCCGAGTGTGCGGGACAGGACGGGCGGCATGTAGGCGAACCACCGCGTCAAGAGCTCAGGCCCCTTGAGGGTATGCAATTCCTTGGCGCCAATCGCGGCGTCACGGCTGTTTTGGACCCGGTGCAACGGATCGCCCAGGTCGGCGGGCAAGCTGACCGGGATCTGCGTGAAGTTGTTGCCTGCCGATCTGCCCGGCGATGAATCGAGGCACACCGGCACCATTGCCACCAGTGATGCATCGGAGCGGCCCTCGTAACGCAGCCGCAGTTCCCGGACCGCGCCAGCGGCCATGGCGAGGACCAAATCATTGATTGTGCAACGCAATTCACGCGTAATCTGCTTTGCATCGGCGAACGATACGCTGGCCGTCGCGAACCGGCGCCCGGTGGTCAGCCGATGGTTCGTGAAGGATGGTGGGGCTTGGAGGGATTGAGCACCGTTCCGTGATCCGCTGCGCCTGACCCGCCGGACGCTAGCCGCGGTATAGCGCAAGAGGCCTGGAAACCGGCAATTTGGCGTAGGTGATCGCGGGTGGCCGCCCAGAGGAGTTGGGCTTTCGTCGGAAGCGGGTCGATCACGGCAGGGCCGGAGCCGACCGTTGCCGGCCTGTCGAACGCGGCCGCGAGCAGATTCGCCGATGCCACACCATCGGCGAGCGCGTGGTGGATCTTCGTGACAACGGCGGACTTCCCGTCCGCCAGACCGTCGACTACATAGATCTCCCACAGCGGCCGGGTCCGGTCGAGCGGCTTTTCGATCAGTTCGGCGATTGCGTTGTCGAGTTCGCGCCGCCCGCACGGGGCCGGCAGGTGCAACGGCCGCACGTGGTATGCAAGGTCGACCGGGCAGTTCTCCCGCCACATCGGGCGGTGGAAGCCGTAGGGGGTGTCGACGAGCACGCGCCGCATCGGCTCGAATCGGTGCAAGCGCTGCCGCACAACTTTGCGGACCGCGTCCACCGAGAAGGAGCCGGTATCCGGCGCATCGACAATCGCAACTTTGATGGTGTGCATGGGCACGTTGGCGGCCTCGGTGTACAGCATCATCGCGTCCATGCCGTTGAGTCGTTTCACTGTGTGACCCTTCGCAGAAGAAGATCCGATCCCGCCGTTGCCGGGGAACATCCGTCGGTGCCGATGCGTGTAGCCGCCCGTGTCACCGCCTGCCCAGCTATGTGCCCCGCCTTTCCCGGACACCGCGGCGAGAGTGAGGCTCACGCTACGTCAATAAATAGACGAGTGTCCAGACATATGACCAGACATATGGGTGCTATGCGTCACACGCCGCGGCTGCTGGGCCGCTGCGACCGAGTCACGGATTCGGCCGACGCAGGGTCAAGCGAGTTATCGCAGCATGCGGCGCACCGCCGCTTCCAGCTGATCGGTGACGTCGGCGGAGGAAGCAAGTCCGGTGCCGGCGCGCACCATGGCGCCGGTATACACCAGCTCGAGCAGCGCCACCGTTTCCTCGTCGGCATCGTCGGCGACCGCCGCGGAGATGAGTTCGTGGGTGCGCTTGGCGATTTCGGCCCGGAGTAATTCCACGTCCGGGTCTGAGCTGTTGATCACCACGCGCAGGGCGTCGGCCAGGGCGGGTTCGTCTGCAACGAGGAAGGCCAGACGGCGCAAGACGGCGATCACCCGAGTCTTCACATCGGCTGAGGTGCTCTCCGGCGGCTGTTCGGTCGCGAGTCGTCGCCAATAGACTTCGGCGATCAGATGATCCTTGGACGAGAAGTAGGTGTAGGCCGTCGCCCGGGCGACACCCGCCTGCGCCGCGACTGCCTGCAACGTCAGCTCGTGATAGCCCACCTCACGCAAAACTTCGACCGTGGCGCGGCTCAGCCGCCGCACGGTGTCCGCCCGCTTTCCGCTCAGGCGACGACGGGTGGATTCCACGGCCACATCTTCGTGCATGCGTCTAGACGCTACCGCACGGCGGGCCTTTCCGTTGGACATGCAGCTGGACAATAGTCCAGACACCTAGCCAGGAGCACTCCTAAGGGGTTCCCGGCTCCGTCAACGCCCTCGCTGAAGTGAGCCCAGCCGTCGACGTGCGCCGGTATCACCGACCTGACGCCGAGCACCTCTGCGGCAGCGGCCGCCCGTGCCGCGGTCAGGGTCGGCGGTCGACCGCGCTCGAAGCGCTCCGGCCACGCGACGGATCCGCGACGCCCAGTCAGCCCACGACCACTGCAGGTCCCCGTAGCGAATCGCGATGCCGTCGGGCCTGCGCTGCGCCTGCCGCTCGACGAATCCGGCAAGCGTCTCCGCGGTGCTGATCGTGGTGTCGGCTGGCGGCATAACTCCTCAGAGGTGTTCTGACTGGCTGCAGTCTGTGATACGCGGTCGCGTCGCGGCACGCGATTGTGCACTGACGGCTTCGACTGTGCGCGGTGGGTGGGAATTCGGCAAATTCTCCGCCACGGGTTCACAGTCGGCGCCATGGGTGCACACTCGATTCGGCTCGGCGGCTCGGCCGCGGGTGCGCGGTGTGTCAACATGACCGACATGGTGAGCAGTGATCGCGCCCGTTCTCGCACATTCGTCGTGACGGGCGCGGCGTCGGGCATCGGCCTGGCCACCGCCCGGCGTCTGCTGGCCGAAGGTGGCGCAGTCGTGGGCGCCGACCTGGCCTCCCCGCCCGACCTCGGCCCCGAGTTCAGGTTCCTGACGGCCGACGTCACCGACGAGGCCGCGGTCGCCGCCGTGCTGGACGCCGTGCCCGACCGCCTGGACGGGGTCTTCCACGCCGCCGGTGTCGCCGGGGGCGGCCCGGTCCACCTGCTCGACCTGGCCGAATGGAACCGGGTGATCGGAATCAACCTGACCGGCACATTCCTGGTCGCCAAGGCGGCGCTGGCCCGGATGATCGAGCAGGAACGCGTCGACGGCGAGCGGGGCTCGATCGTGACCGTTGCCAGCATCGAGGGTCTGGAAGGCACCGCGGGCGGCAGCTCGTACAACGCGGCCAAGGGGGGCGTCGTGTTGCTCACCAAGAACATCGCGCTCGACTACGGACCGAGCGGCATCCGGGCAAACGCGATCTGTCCCGGCTTCATCGAAACCCCAATGGCGCAAAGCGTTTTCGCCCTGCCGGGGATGGAAGATCCGCTGGCCTCGATCACCAACGAGCATGCCCTGCAACGGCTCGGCCGGCCGGAGGAAGTCGCCGCCATGGCGGCCTTCCTGCTGTCGCCCGACGCCTCCTTCGTCACCGGCCAGGCGATTGCCGTCGACGGAGGCTACACCGCGGGCCGCGATCACGGTGTCGTCAAACTCTTCGGTTTTCCCGACTAATGCCTTTAAGATTCGCCCATGGGCGGTCCGGTCACTCCTGACGAAGCAATCGAGGCGATTCGAGGCACCGGTGGGGCGCAGCCGGGCTGTCGCGCGTTGCACGCCAAAGGCACGCTCTACCGGGGCAGCTTCACCGCGACCCCCGAGGCGGCGTTGCTTTGTCGCGCAAAGCACCTTGACGGCTCGACGGTCCCGGCACTGATCCGCTTCTCCAACGGATCGGGAAACCCGGCGCAGCGTGACGGCTCGCCGGGCGTACGCGGGATGGCGGTCAAGTTCACCCTGCCCGACGGCTCCACGACTGACGTCTCGACGCAGACCGCCCGGCTGTTCGTTGCGAGTACGCCGGACGGGTTCGTTGATCTGCTCAAGGCGCTGCGGCCCGGCCTGACGACGCCGCTGCGCATGACCCGGTACTTCCTCACCCATCCACGGCTGCTCGGTGCGTTACCGCTGCTGCGCGACGCCAACAAGGTCCCGGCAAGCTACGCCACCATCGAATACCACGGGCTGCACGCCTTCCGCTGGATCGGCGCCGATGACACCGCCAGATTCGTTCGCTACCACCTGGTGCCGGCGGCGGGCGAGGAGATGTCGGGATCGGGCGCCCAAGCCAAGGGCCCTGACTTTCTCACCGACGAGCTGAGTAGCCGCCTCGCGTCCGGGCCGGTCCGGTTTGACTTCCGCGTTCAAATTGCCGGACCGAAGGACTCGACCGTGGATCCCTCGGCGCCTTGGCAGAGCGCCGAGACGGTCACCGTCGGCACCCTCGAGATCACCGGCCTGGACACCGAGCGTGAGCATGGCGGCGACATCGTCGTGTTCGACCCGATGCGCGTCACGGACGGCATCGAACCCTCCGACGACCCGGTGCTTCGCTTCCGCACCCTTGCGTATTCGGCATCGGTCAAGCTACGCACCGGCGTCGATCGCGGTCCCGAAGCGCCTCCCGTCTGACGGGAAGGCGGACAGCCGCGCGGTTTTCGGTGCAATGCGACCGCGGACTAATGTTGTCGGCAGTGTCGCCTTCCCACATTATTTTGATCGGCCTGGCCGGGTTCGCCGCCGGCGCAATCAATGCACTCGTCGGATCGGGCACACTGATCACGTTCCCGACGCTCGTCGCCCTGGGCTATCCACCGGTCACGTCCACCATGTCGAACGCGGTCGGTCTGGTGGCAGGCAGCGTATCGGGCACCTGGGGTTATCGCGTCGAGCTGCGCGGTCAGTGGGATCGTCTGCGCTGGCAGATCCCGGCATCGCTGGCCGGCGCGATGCTGGGGGCCTTCCTGCTCCTGCACCTGCCCCCGACGGTATTCGTCCGGGTGGTGCCGGTGTTGTTGGTGCTGGCCTTGGTGCTGGTGGTGATCGGGCCGCGGATCCAGTCGTGGGCGCGCCGGCGCGCCGAGGAGGCGGGCCGCTCACCGGAGCACATCACACGGGCTCGACAGGCTGTGCTGGTGCTCGGCACGTTTGGTATCGGCGTCTACGGCGGCTACTTCACCGCGGCGCAGGGCATCCTGCTCGTCGGCGTGATGGGCGCGTTACTGCCGGAGTCGGTGCAACGTATGAATGCGGCCAAGAACCTCCTGACCCTGGTGGTGAATGTTGTTGCGGCGGTTAGCTATACGCTGGTAGCCTTCGATCGGATCAGCTGGCCGGTTGCCGGGATCATCGCGGCTAGCTCGTTGGTCGGGGGATGGGTCGGCGCGCGTTACGGGCGTCGGCTGTCGCCAAATGCGTTGCGCTCCGCGATCGTGGTGGTGGGCATAATCGGGCTGTATCGGCTGCTGACGGTGTAGGCGCTGATCAGTTGCGCGGATCAGTTGCGCCGCGGAGCGATTGGAGTTCGATATGGGTTTCGCAATTCGGAGCTCTCGCTCTGACGTGACATCCGCAGATGCCTCGCTCGTGCGCGACCATGCCGAACTGCGCACCGGTCCGCCGGTACCGCTCGGTGTCGGTGACAGGGCAGCCGAACCCCGGTCGCCTCGGCGGCCTGCGCCGTGGTGCGTCGCAGGTGGACGAGTTCCTCGCCACGGTGGGAAGGTCGCTCATCCAGACTCCGGGCTGCTACGGAAAGCGACTCTGGCCCAACGTATCTGACGAGCGCGGCCGATCAGCGGTCAGCTCACCAGCGAGCGGGCATTGCGAGCGCGGAGTCCTTAGTCGGGTAGATGGGCAGTATGCCGCTGAGCCCGCACGCGTCGACAATTCGGGCGACGATCGGCTGGCGGCTGACCAGGCGCAGTTCGACGCCGCGACGATGACACCGTTGCGCCTCCTCGGCCAGCACCGCGAACGCGCAGCAGCCCATGAAGTCAAGGCCGGTGACGTCGATTACGAAGGGGCCGGGCGCAGTGACCCCACTGGCCGCCTCGCTGACCAGATGGCGCCAGGTGTGCTCGTTGCAGGCGTCGGTCTCGCCGCCGGCGTTGATGACCACAGCGGCACCGTACCGATCGGTGGTCGCGCGCAGCGTGCTGTGTGGATCGCCCAGCTCGTAGACCAGCCGCGTGCTGAGCATGAGACGGGGGCTGGAGATCGGTTCTGCGACGATAACTGGACTCATGATGGACTCCCTAATCGACCGGCGCCGAATGCGCTGGGATGGATGCCCGTCCTAGTGTCTGAAGACAGACTTTTCGCGATTGCGAATTTCATTTATATAACGAGACAGGGCGGTCTGTCTACTGGCTGTGTTTAAGAGTATGGTAAGGCTGGCCATGACAACCCCTGATATCGCGACGCGCGCCGCTCCGGCTCGTGAACGCATCCTTGGTGCCGCATATGAGCTGTTCAGCAGGCGCGGGATCCGCGCGGTCGGCACCGACGAGGTGATCGAGCGGGCGCGTGTGGCCAAGGCAACGCTTTACCGTCATTTCGCGACGAAGGACGACCTTGTGCTGGCCGTGCTCCAGCGCCGCGAAGAGATCTGGACCCACGGTTTGATCGAGGCGCAGTCACGGGAGCGGGGCAACACACCGGAGGAGCAGTTGCTCGCGATCTTCGACGTCATGCACGACTGGTTTCAACTCCGCGACGGCTATGAAGGCTGCTCGTTCATCAACGTGTTGCTCGAGTTGGGGGCGGATCATCCGGCCGGACGGGCCAGTGTCACGCACATCGACCACGTCCGCGATATCGTGCGCCACCGCGCCCATGCGGCCGGTCTAACCGACGTCGAGGACTTCGCGTCGTCCTGGCACATCCTGATGAAGGGCGCCATCATTCTCGCGGCAGTGGGTGATCTGGATGCCGCACTGCGTGCCCAGAAGATGGCCCGCACCCTGATCGAACAGCACCGGCCGTCGGCGGCGGTTGACGCCGGCGAGGCGGTCCATTAGCAGGCGCCGGGATTTCAAGCGGCGGTGGTGCCGGCTTTGCGTTCGTGCTCGGCTTCGAGCTCGGCGATCGCGCGGGATGTGCGCTCGCGCAACAAGATTGCCGCGATGAGGCCGGCCACGACGGCGATGACGAGCGCGATCCAGGAGAATCGCTCCAACCATCGTTCGGCGGCCATCCCGGCGAAATAAACCAGGGCGGTGGTGCCGCCCGCCCAGCAGATGGCGCCCGACACGTTGGCTGCCAGGAAGCGCCGATAGTGCATTTTCAAGGCTCCGGCCAGCGGCCCGGCGAATATGCGCAGCAGCGCAATGAAACGACCGAAGAACACCGCCCGAACTCCCCAGCGGTTGAACAACTTTTCGGCGAGCGCGACGTGCCCGGGCCCGAAATGTCTCGGAAAACGCCGGCCGAGCTTGTCGAAGAGCGGCATGCCGAACCGGCGCCCGATGCTGTAGCCGATCGAGTCACCGACCACCGCGCCGATGACCGCGGCAACGCCGACACCGATCGGATTGACGGCCAGGTCGTGATGCGACGACATCAGCGCCGCGCTGACAAGCACGATCTCGCCGGGAAGGGGTACGCCCAGGCTCTCAATACCGACCACACCGCCCACCACAAGGTAGACCGCGAGTGGCGGGATCGATTGCAGCAAAGCCTCCACATTCATGGGTCAAGGATGCCTGACGGTCGGTCAATGCACGCCGTATGCCGTCGCCTCGGGTCGGCATCGTGTTCTGCGCAGTCCGTGCTGACCCGTTCCAGCCGCGGACGCTTGGGCACGCGTCCGTCGGCCGAAGAACGGCCGCGCAGACGCCGCCAAATCCATGGGAAGAAACTGTCCTGCGTCCAGCGCAGGTGTCCGTACGCGCCTGCCGTGAATGACAGCCGCATGGGAGTTTGGCTCGCTTCGGCCCAATCATGGTTGCTGTTGGGCAAATTGAGAGCCTCGGCGGCGGCGGCCGCGAACAGGATATGCCCCTTGGTGGATGCGTGTACGCGGTCGATGCTCCAGGTGTCCAAATCCCGCATCGAGGCCGCGGCGTACAGGTCGACGAGCCTGAAGCCGTAGCGGTCGGCGGCCGCATGGATTGCGCTGTTGATGCGGGCAAGCCGCGGAGACACAAGCCGGCCGCACGGCAGGAATTGCGCGACGTTCGGGAAGGTTGTGGTCACCACCGTGGCCCCCGATCCGGCGAGTGCGGCGTAGACGTCGTCGAGGTCGTCAAGGGCGCGACCGAACGACCGTCCCGGTTGGATGACGTCGTTCATCCCTGCAGACACGGTGATGAGATCCGGCTGCATCGCCAGTGCCTGCGGAACTTGCTCGCTGAGCACGTCGGCGACCAGTTTCCCGCGGATCGCGAGGTTGGCGTACTGCAAACCCGGATAGAGCCAATCGAGCGTTGCGGCGAGTCGGTCAGCAAACCCCAGGAAACCGACAGCGTCGTCGCCGTCCCATAAGCCCTCGGTCTGGCTGTCACCGATGGCGACGTATCGGCTGTACCCTGCCCGAGCAACCCCGCACACGAAGCCGAGACTAATCGCCATCTGGTCTCGCGCGCGCCAACTGTGCTGTGGCGTGGCCCTCGCACGAGGCGCAGAAGTCGTCGCGATTGTCCGGTTGGCCGGGGGTGAGCGGCCCGATGCCGACGGCATAGAGATCGTCCTCTGTGACCGGGTGCAGCGTCCACCGTCCGGCAAGGCCGACAATCGTTGGGCGAAAGCTCAAGTGAAACAGGGCGTTTGAGTAAAAGTAGCCGACAGCGCCATCGTAAGTTAGCGTCCTCGACCATGGCCACGCCGTCGAAGGTCAATACCATTCCGATCTCGGGCCGCGCCGGCGCCACCATCGGCGGTCTCGTCACGCTAATCGTGTTCGTGGTAGGGCTGTTCTGGGCGAAGTGGATGCCGTATGCGGCCAAAGCCCTGAGAGCCCAGCGGACTCACCATTGGTCGGGGTCGAGCATCCTCGCCGTTGGCGGAGTGCGCACTGGGGACGGCCCGACATGGCACGCCGCCACGACCTTCTTCCACTCATACTTCTCATCGATTTGGCAGGCGCTGCTGGTGGCGTTGCTGATCAGTGCCTCGGTGCAGGCGTTGCTGCCACGGTCGTGGCTGCCACGCGCGCTGAACCGCCGTCGTCTGATTTCGAGCGCGCTGGCCGGCGGGGTTGCCAGCATGCCGTCGATGATGTGCACATGGCGGCCGCTCCGGTTGCCGTCACGTTGCGGCGCAATGGCGTCAGCCCCGCCGCAGCCGTTGCCTACTGGCTCGGAAATCCGTTGTTGAATCCCGCGGTGCTTGGTTTCGTGTTCTTTGTTTCGCCCTGGCAGTGGACGCTGACCCGGATGGTGGTCGGCATCGCCGCAGTGCTCGGGGTTGCCGTGTCGGTGGGATTCGTGACACAACAGATTTCAGCACTGTCCGCACTGGCCAGCGCCCATCGGGCCACCCCGATGGTGGCCCGTACCCTCACCCAGTACGCCGCGCCCACCACGTTCGGCGCCAAGGCGGCCAGGTGGTTGAACGGCGTCCTCGACGCGTGCGAGCGGCTCCGCGCGCTGGTCACCCCGATCCAGCTCGGCGGCGCCGTCGGGACACATTCCGCCACTACGGAATTGGCGACGCTGCTCACAGGCGCGGGCGACCCGGCGGCTGTCTCGGATCGCCTGGTACTCGGCACGGCAACCACTTTGGGCCTGGACGTCCGGCTGCCATGGCACACGACGCGAACGCCGGTCACCGCGGCCGCGGATGCCCTCGTCGGGTGCACCGACTGCTGGGGCGCCATCGCTTCGGATGTCGTCACCTGGGTCGCCCGGAGATCGCCGAACTCAGCGAGCCGGTCACCGAAAAGCGTGGCCGGTCCTCTTCCGTGCCACACAAGCGCAATCCGGTGTTGTCCATCTTGATACGGCGGGCTGCCATGTCGGCGCCGTCACTGGCCGCGACCCTGCACACCGCCGCCGCGCTGGCCAACGACGAACGCCCGGACGGGTCATGGCACGCCGAATGGGACACCCTGCGTACGCTGGCGCGGCGGACCGTCGTCGCGGGTTCCCAGTGCGGCGAGCTGCTGGCGGGCCTGGAGGTCCATTCCGCGCAGATGGCCGAAAACCTCGGTGCGGCAGATGTTCTCGGTGAACAGCGCGCGATCGCCGAGCTGGCGGGGAAACCGGCGTCGCCCACCTACTTCGGTGCCGTCGACCGGTTGATCGACGCGAGCCTGGCTCGCGCCGAGTGGATACTGACCGGTCGTTCGTGAGCGTGCAACCGGCTTACGTGGCCGTCAACGCCTCAACGTCGTAGTAGATGCTGGCCACCCAGATGTGCGCCAGCGTGTCGATCACCCGGTCTTCGGGGATCGCCCGCTCTTCGGCGGTGAACGTCGCTGCCATCACTCGCTCGCTCAACATGTTCAACGCGACCGACAGATCCTCGGCCGGAACGATGTCCGGGGCGGCGCCGCGCCGGCGCTCCGCCCTGATCGCCGCCGCGGTGGACGAGATCCACCTGTGCATGAGCGTCGACCACAGCTGGCGCACCTCGGGGTTGGTGGCCTTAGCCGCCGCGCCGGCCACGGCGACCGCTCGGTGCGATCCCGACACCTCGAAGAACGCCTCGATGCGGGCCCGCCAGGCCGTCGTGGGGTCGCCGGACAGTTTGCCGCCAAGCGCCGCAATGGCTGCGTGTGCCCTGGTGTTCACCTGGTCTAACAGCGACAGCAACACCGCGTTTTTCGACGGGAAGTAGAAGTAGAACGTGGGACGAGAGATGCCCGCGCCTTTTGCTAGGTCGTCCACGGAGAAGTCGGCCAGTGGCCGCTCCTCCAGAAGTCGCTCGGCGGTCGCCAGGATCGCGCGCTCGCGGTCGTCGCCCGCGAGACGTGAGGAGCGGCGGCGTCGGGAGGTGTGCACGTATTCGGTTCGCGTGGGGAGGTCACGCACAGCTAATAACACTTACGCAAGCGTCGATGATTGTCAACGAAACTGTCGATTAACATCTGCGGCTTGTTGATGAGGGTAAACGTGGTGTTGAAACGCCATCGTCGGTAGTGTCGACTCAGCCGATTGTTCAACTTCTAGCAAACTAGGAGTCGTCCGGCTGGTCCGGCTGGTCCGGCTGGTCCGGCTTGCGGGCGACGATGGCGACGGCGGTCAATCGTTCACGATGCCTGCGGAACGTGCGCCGCATCGTGAGGACTCGCTTGCGGGCATCGCGATGCAGCAGAACGTTTTTGGCAAAGCGCAGCGCTCCGACAAACCCTTCGTCGGCGATCACCCGCCGCGGTTGCAGCAGCGCCATCGGTGCGGTCGCGACATGATCGACCACCAGTCCGTGGTCTGCCAGCAGGCGCGACCATTCCGCAACGGTCAGCGGACGCGCGTTCACCTTGATCGCACGGGCAAGCGACTGCCGGATGTCGGTGCTGATGTTCTCTGAGACGGTGTCTGGCGTGATCGCGAGCTCGTGGATGGCGTAGCGTCCGTGCGGCCTCAGCACTCGGGATGCCTCGGCGACTATGGCGTGCTTGGCCGTATCGCCCTGCATGGTCAGCATCGCCTCTCCGACAACGACATCGGTGCTGGCGTCGGGCAATCCCGTTGCGGCCGCGTCGGTGACCCGGACGGCCCCATTGTCTGACCCGAGTTCGGTGAGCACCGCGCGAACCACGTTGGCGGCATCGGGGTCGCTTTCCGCGCCGATGTACGACCGTGGTCCGCGGGCCAGGATCTCGGCGGCAGTGCGGCCCAGGCCTGGCGCCAGCTCGAGCACATCGGCGTCGGTCAGCTCGGCGCGGGCCAGCAGTGTGCGGGTGAGCTCGACACCGCCGGGGCGAAGCACTCGTTTGCCCAGCCGCGCCAGCAGCCAGTGGCCCGCAACGGTGTCGTCAGCGCGACTCGAGGACGGCAGGGGCTGCCGCGAACCGGCCCACTGTCCGGTCATCAGACCGCCTGCCGCGCAGGGCTTTTCAGGGGCAGCGCGATGACGTTCGAGTCCAGATCGCGCTCCCGGGCCTGCAGCTTCCATACCGCCCCGGTCGCGTCCGGCACGGCGTAGGTTGCGAAGATCGCCGGGTGCTTGTCCGGCTTACGCAGCTGCCGGACGTCAAGTTCGTTGTCGGCCATGCTCTGCCGTCCTATGGTTTCTACAACTTGCGTTGTGTAAACTCTAGCGCATGACATACGTGATCGGGAAGCCATGCATCGATGTGATGGATCGTGCTTGCGTGGACGAGTGCCCGGTGGACTGCATCTACGAGGGTGGCCGGGCGCTGTACATCCATCCCGACGAATGCGTGGATTGCGGCGCGTGCGAGCCGGTATGTCCGGTCGATGCGATTTACTACGAGGACGATCTGCCCGCGGAGCTGAAGCCGTACTTGGCCGACAATGAGGCGTTCTTCACCGAAACCCTGCCGGGCCGCGACGCCCCGCTGGGATCCCCGGGCGGGGCTGCCAAGATAGGTCCACTCGGCGTCGACACATCTCTGGTGGTCGCTCAGCCGGTCGCCGACGTTTCCGAAGGAGCGTGAGCCACCTTTGAGCTCTGAGGTCACGTCGATCGGGGAATCCGCGAGTCGCCGCCGGGAGGTGCTGCGGGCATTGCGATCGTCGCCGGATCCGATGAGCATCGTCGCGATCGCCGATGTGCTGGGCGTGCATCCCAACACCGTCCGCTTCCACCTTGACAGCCTGGTCGGCGACGGCGTGGTGGAACAGGTCGAGCCGGACCGCAAGGGGCCGGGCCGCCCGCCGCTGATGTTCCAGGCGGTCCGGCAGATGGATCGCGGCGGAACGCGGCACTATCGGTTGCTCGCCGAGATACTGACCATGGCTGTTGCCGCCGAACGCGATCCGCGTGCCAAGGCGCTGGCCGCGGGGCGCGCATGGGGCCGGAAGCTGCAATCCCTGCCGGCGAATGCCACGACCGCCGACGACGCCATCGACCACCTGATCGACATGCTCGACGATCTCGGCTTCGCCCCCGAGCGCCGGAAAGCCGACGGGGAGCAACAGGTCGGCCTGCGGCATTGTCCG
Source organism: Mycobacterium sp. (assembly GCA_035511785.1). Taxonomy (GTDB): domain Bacteria; phylum Actinomycetota; class Actinomycetes; order Mycobacteriales; family Mycobacteriaceae; genus Mycobacterium. Next base: position 903 of record DATKEW010000097.1, on the reverse strand, counting down.
TTTCTGGAACTCGCCGAAAACCGAACCAACGTCATCTGCCCCGTCCACCTCGGGCTCATGCGAGGAGCCATGGAAACCTGGGGGGCCCCGGTCACTGTCGAGCGGCTCGACGCATTTGTCGAACCGGATCTGTGCCTGGCTCACCTGAGCCTGCAAGCGGCCGCGAAGTGAGCACCGGGCCGGCGATCGCCGTCGCCGTCACCTTCGTCTGGCTTGGCATGGTGCTGGCCATCTCGTTTTTGGAAGCTCCGCTGAAGTTCCGCGCGCCCAACGTCACGTTGCAGATCGGGCTCGGCATCGGGCGCCTGGTCTTTCTTGCGCTCAACACCGTGGAGGTCGGTTTCGCCCTTGTCGTCCTCGCTATCGTGGCGGCCGGCCCAACACCGGCGCGCATCGCCGTGGCGTTTTCCGTCGCCTTCGCCGCCCTGGCCGTCCAGCTGATCGCGGTGCGTCCCCAGCTGACCCGGCGTTCCGACAAGGTGCTCGCGGGATTGGATGCGCCGCGCTCCCGCGGTCACTACGCCTATGTCGGTCTCGAGGTGGTCAAGGTGGTTGGGTTGGTCGCGGCGGGGATACTTCTACTGACCGCCTGACAGCCTGCTCCCGAACTCAAAAGGACTCGCCATGGAATCCATCTCGCTGACCAGCCTGGCCGCCGAAAAGTTGTCCGAGGCCCAAAAGTCGCACAGCGGGCGGGCCGCCCACACCATCCACGGCGGTCACACCCATGAACTGCGGCAGACGGTGCTGGCCCTGCTGACGGGGCATGACCTGTCCGAACACGACAGCCCCGGTGAGGCGACGCTGCAGGTGCTGCAGGGGCACGTCCGCCTCACGGCCGGCGGCGACGCTTGGGACGGCAAGGTCGGCGACTACGTCGCGATTCCGCCACAACGCCACGCC
>DATKEW010000096.1:0-9395 GCA_035511785.1 Mycobacterium sp. | reverse complement strand
CCGCCGGGCGTGCTTCCCCCGTCGTCAACGACAACCCACCCGCACAAACCGCGACCCGCTTCTCAAGACGCGTCGTGTCCCGACGTCCAGTTGGTCAACGTTCCCGGTACCTGGGAGTCCGCCCCGCAGGACGATCCGCTGAACCCAATGCAATTTCCGAATGCATTGCTACACAAAGCAACTGCGCAGATCTCCCAGCAGTTTCCGTCTTCCCGGGTGCAGACATTCACCACTCCGTATACGGCGCAGTTCCATAACCCGTTGAGCGGCGACAAGCAGATGTCCTACAACGAAAGTCGGGCCGAAGGCACCCGCGCGACGGTCCAAGCGCTGACCGACATGAACAACAAGTGCCCGTTGACCAGCTACGTGCTGATGGGCTTCTCGCAGGGGGCGGTGATCGCCGGCGACGTCGCCAGCGATATCGGCAACGGCCGCGGTCCCGTCGATGACGATCTGGTGCTCGGTGTGACGCTGATCGCCGACGGCCGGCGCCAGGAGGGAGTGGGCAACGACATCGGACCCGACCCGCCGGGCGAGGGCGCCGAAGTCACCTTGGCCGAGGTGCCGATGCTGTCGGGTCTCGGTTTGACCATGACCGGTGCGCGGCCGGGGGGTTTCGGCGCGCTCAACGGCAAGACCAACGAGATCTGCGCGCCGGGCGACCTCATCTGCGCCGCCCCGGACGAGGCGTTCAGCGTCGCCAACCTGCCGAACACGCTGAATACGTTGGCCGGCGGCGCCGGCCAACCGGTGCACGCGTTGTATGCCACGACTCAGTTCTGGAACTTGGACGGGGTGCCGGCGACGGATTGGACGTTGAACTGGGCGCATGGGCTCGTCGACAATGCGCCACATCCCAAACATGGGTGACATGGCCGCGGGGTAGGCGTATCCGTTACGCGATCGGCGGTACCTTGTGATTTGGCCTGCCGCGCGCCGCCCCTTAACATTAAGAGAAAAGTAAGAGCATTGTGATTGTGGCCCGTTTGGGTCGAAGCTGGCACCTAATCGACGCTCGCCGAAGCATGCGCCGTGACAGGGCCGGCTTGCACGCAGTTATAACGTCGGAGCGGCCGACCAAATTGTGTTGTGACAGGAGATAACCGGCATGGCGTACCACAACCCGTTCATCGTCAACGGAAGAATCAAGTTCCCGGAGAACACGAACCTGGTTCGTCACGTTGAGAAATGGGCGAAGGTCCGTGGCGACAAGCTAGCCTACCGGTTTGTGGACTTCTCCACCGAACGAGACGGTGAATACCGCGACATCTCCTGGTCGGACTTCAGCGCCCGAAACCGCGCGGTGGGCGCCCGTCTGCAGCAGGTCACCCAACCGGGTGACCGCATCGCCGTCCTGTGCCCCCAGAACCTCAACTACCTCATCGCCCTCTTCGGCGCGCTGTACGCCGGCCGGATCGCGGTGCCGTTGTTCGACCCGGCCGAGCCGGGCCACGTCGGCCGTCTGCACGCCGTGCTCGACGACTGCACCCCGTCGACGATCCTGACCACCACCGAGGCCGCCGAAGGAGTTCGCAAGTTCATCCGCGCCCGCGCGGCGAAAGAGCGGCCCCGCGTCATCGCCGTCGACGCGGTGCCCAACGAGGTCGCCTCCACCTGGGAACAGCCAACTGCCGACGAGAACACCATCGCCTACCTGCAATACACCTCCGGCTCCACCCGCACCCCGACCGGCGTCGAGATCACCCATCTGAACCTGCCGACCAACGTGCTGCAGGTGCTCACCGGACTCGAGGGCAAAGAAGGCGATCGCGGGCTGTCCTGGCTGCCGTTCTTCCACGACATGGGTCTGATCACGGCGCTGTTGTCACCGGTGCTCGGTCACAACTTCACCTTCATGACCCCGGCCGCGTTTGTGCGCCGGCCCGGCCGTTGGATCCGGGAGATGGCGCGCAAGCCCGAGGACGATCCGGACTGCGAGGTCTTCACCGTCGCGCCGAACTTCGCCTTCGAGCATGCCGCGGTGCGCGGTGTGCCCAAGGAGGGTGAGCCGCCGCTGGACCTGAGCAACGTCAAAGGGATCCTCAACGGCAGCGAGCCGGTGTCCCCGTCGTCGGTGCGCAAGTTCTTGGACGCGTTTGCGCCTTACGGTCTGCGGGAGACCGCGGTCAAGCCGTCCTACGGTCTGGCCGAGGCCACGCTGTTCGTCTCCACAACACCGATGGATGAGGCTCCCAGGATCATCTACGTCGATCGTGGCGAGCTGAACAACCACCGCTTCGTCGAAGTAGCCGCGGATTCGCCGAGCGCGGTGGCGCAGGTTTCCGCGGGCGTGATCGGTGTCGACGAGTGGGCGGTCATCGTCGACCCCGACACGGCCAGCGAGCTGCCGGACGGCCAGATCGGCGAGATCTGGTTGCACGGTAACAACATGGGCGTGGGCTACTGGGGCAAGGAAGAAGAGACCCAGCACACCTTCCGGAACATTCTCAAGTCGCGGATCAGCCAGTCGCACGCCGAGGGCGCCGCCGACGATGGCCTGTGGGTGCGGACCGGCGACTATGGCACCTACTTCGACGGGCACCTCTATATCGCGGGCCGCATCAAGGACCTGGTCATCATCGACGGCCGCAACCACTACCCGCAGGACCTGGAGTACTCGGCGCAGGAAGCCAGCCGGGCGCTGCGCACCGGTTACGTGGCGGCCTTTTCGGTCCCGGCCAACCAGCTGCCGCAGGAGGTGTTCGACAACCCGCACACCGGCCTCAAGTTCGATCCGGAGGACACCTCCGAGCAACTGGTGATCGTCGCCGAGCGCGCGGCGGGTACGCACAAGCTCGACTACCAGCCCATCGCCGACGACATCCGGGCGGCTATCGCCGTGCGCCACGGCGTGACCGTCCGCGACTTGTTGCTGGTGCAGGCCGGAACGATTCCCCGTACCTCGAGCGGCAAGATCGGGCACCGCGCGTGCCGTGCCGCGTACCTCGACGGCACCCTGCGGAGTGGCGTCGGTTCCCCGACGGCATTCGCCGGCGCCACAGACTGAATCCAGGAACCATGGCTGACACAGAACCTGATTTTCCGGACAACGCCGGAGATGCCACCCCGGTCGCCGACGGGGGTGCGCCCGCCAAGAAGACCGACCTGACGGTCCCCGAGATGCGGCAGTGGTTGCGCAACTGGGTGGGCAGGGCCGTCGGGCAGGCACCCGACTCGATCGATGAGTCGGTCCCGATGGTCGAGCTGGGCTTGTCGTCGCGGGACGCGGTGGCGATGGCCGCCGACATCGAAGACATGACCGGTGTGACGCTGTCGGTCGCGGTGGCTTTCCAGCATCCGACGATCGAATCGCTGGCGACGCGGATCATCGAGGGCGAGCCCGAGGTACCGGACGACGGCCTCGACGACGCGGACTGGACACGCAAAGGGCCCGCGGAGCGGGTCGACATCGCGATCGTGGGCTTGTCGACGCGGCTCCCGGGCGACATGAACTCCCCGGATGAGACGTGGCGGGCGCTGCTGGAAGGCCGCGACGCGATCACCGATCTGCCCGAGGGCCGCTGGTCGGAATTCCTCGAAGAGCCACGGCTGGCCGAGCGGGTCGCGAACGCCCGCACCCGTGGCGGCTACCTGAAGGACATCAAGGGCTTTGACTCGGAGTTCTTCGCGGTGGCCAAGACCGAAGCCGACAACATCGACCCGCAGCAGCGGATGGCGCTCGAGCTGACGTGGGAGGCGCTCGAGCACGCCCGCATCCCGGCGTCGAGCCTGCGCGGCAAGGCCGTCGGCGTGTACGTCGGTGTCTCCAACAACGACTACGGCTTCCTGGCCATCTCCGACCCGACCGCCGCGCATCCGTATGCGATCACCGGTAACGCGACTTCGATCATTGCCAACCGGGTGTCCTACTTCTACGACTTCCGCGGTCCTTCGGTCGCCGTCGACACCGCGTGCTCGAGCTCGCTGGTGGCGGCGCATCAGGCGGTGCAGGCGCTGCGCAACGGCGAGTGCGACGTCGCGGTCGCCGGCGGCGTGAACGCGCTGCTCACTCCCGCGGTGACCCTCGGCTTCGACGAGATCGGCGCCGTGCTGGCCCCCGACGGCCGGATCAAGTCGTTCTCGTCGGACGCCGACGGCTACACCCGCTCCGAGGGTGGCGGCATGGTGGTGCTAAAGCGGGTCGACGACGCCCGCCGCGACGGCGACCAGATCCTCGCCGTGATCGCGGGCAGCGCGGTCAATCACGACGGCCGGTCCAACGGCCTGATCGCACCCAACCAGGACGCGCAGGCCGACGTGCTACGCCGGGCTTACAAGGACGCCGGGATCGATCCGCGCACCGTCGACTACATCGAGGCGCACGGCACCGGCACCGTCCTCGGTGACCCGATCGAGGCCGAGGCGTTGGGCCGCGTCGTCGGTAGGGGACGTCCCGCCGATCGGCCGGCGCTGCTGGGCGCGGTGAAAACCAATGTGGGCCACATGGAGTCGGCGGCCGGCGCGGCCAGCTTGGCCAAGGTGGTCCTGGCGTTGCAGCACGACAAGCTGCCGCCGTCGATCAACTTCGCCGGACCCAGCCCCTACATCGACTTCGACGCGACGCGCCTGAAAGTCGTCGACACCGCGTCGGATTGGCCGCGGTACGGGGGCTACGCGCTCGCCGGGGTGTCGAGCTTCGGTTTCGGCGGCGCCAACGCGCACATGGTGGTGCGCGAAGTGCTGCCCCGCGACGTCATCGAGCGTGAACCCGAACCCGAGAACAAGGCGACCGTCGAAGCCGCCCCGGCCGAGGCGCCCACGTCGGGAACGTTCGAGGGCCACTCGCTGCGGTTCGACGAGTACGGCGAGATCATCACCGACGAATACGTCACCGAGGATGAAGAGCACGAGCTTCCCGGCGTGACCGAAGAGGCGCTGCGGCTCAAAGAGATCGCGCTGGAAGAGCTCGCGGCGCAAGAGGATGCAGAACCGTCCAAGCCATTGATCCCGCTTGCGGTGTCGGCGTTCTTGACCTCTCGTAAGAAGGCCGCGGCCGCCGAGCTGGCGGACTGGATGGAAACCCCCGAAGGCCAGGCGGCGTCGCTGGAGTCGATCGGGCGCTCGCTATCGCGACGCAACCACGGCCGCTCCCGCGCGGTGGTGCTGGCGCACGACCACGAAGAGGCCGTCAAGGGCCTGCGGGCGGTCGCCGAGGGCAAGCAACGACCGAACGTGTTCAGCGTCGACGGACCGGTGACCGCCGGCCCGTTGTGGGTCATGGCCGGATTCGGCGCGCAGCACCGCAAGATGGGCAAGAGCCTGTACCTGCGCAACCCGGTCTTCGCCGAGTGGATCGAGAAGGTCGATGCGCTAATCCAGGACGAACGCGGCTACTCGGTGCTCGAGTTGATCCTCGACGACTCGCACGATTACGGCATCGAAACTAGCAACGTCACCATCTTCGCGATCCAGATCGCGCTCGGTGAGCTGCTCAAGCATCACGGCGCCAAGCCCGCTGCCGTGATCGGGCAGTCGCTGGGGGAGCCGGCGTCGGCGTACTTCGCCGGCGGGCTGTCGCTCGAAGACGCCACCCGTGTGATCTGCTCGCGCTCGCACCTGATGGGCGAGGGCGAAGCGATGCTGTTCGGCGAGTACATCCGGCTGATGGCACTGGTGGAGTACTCCGCCGACGAGCTCAAAACGGTGTTCGCCGACTTCCCCGACCTGGAAGTGTGCGTCTACGCAGCGCCCAGTCAGACCGTCATCGGCGGCCCGCCCGAGCAGGTGGACGCGATCGTCGCCCGCGCGGAATCCGAGGGCAAGTTCGCCCGCAAACTCCAGACCAAGGGTGCCGGCCACACCTCGCAGATGGATCCGCTGCTGGGCGAGTTCTCCGCGGAGCTGCAGGGCATCACGCCGATGAGCCCAGCCGTCGGGATCTTCTCGACGGTGCACGAAGGCAGCTACGTCAAGCCCGGTGGTGAGCCGATCCACGATGTCGCTTACTGGGTCAAGGGAATGCGACATTCGGTCTACTTCACCCACGGCGTTCGCAACGCCGTCGACAGCGGGCACACCACCTTCCTCGAGCTGGCACCCAACCCCGTGGCGCTCATGCAGGTGGGCCTGACGACGGCGTCGGCCGGTCTGCACGACGCGCAGCTGATCCCGACGCTGGCCCGCAAGCAGGACGAGGTCGAGTCGATGATCTCGACCATGGCGCAGCTCTACGTGTACGGCCACGACCTGGACATCTGGACGCTGTTTACGCGCGCTACCGGACCGGCCGACTATGCGAACATTCCGCCGACCCGGTTCAAGCGCAAAGAGCACTGGCTAGACGTGTCGTTCTCCGCAGGTAGCAGCTCAGTGATCATGCCGGGCGCCCACGTGGCGCTGCCGGATGGCCGCCACGTCTGGGAGTACATGCCTCGGCGCTTTACGGGTCTGGAGGCGACGGATCTGGTTGCGTTGGTGAAAGCCGCGGCGGCCGAAGTGCTTCCAGACGCGCAATTGACGGCCTCGGAGCAGCGCGCGCTGCCGACAGAGGGCGCCCGGCTGGTGACCACGCTGACTCGGCACCCGGGCGGCGCCTCGGTTCAGGTGCACGCCCGAATCGACGAGTCCTTCACGCTGCTGTACGACGCGCTGGTTGCCCGGACGGGTCAAGAGTCGGTGTTGCCCGCCGCGGTGGGCGCAGGCACGGGGATCGCGCCTGCAGCGGCAACGGTCGTTCAAACCGAGGCACCCGCAGCGGCGCCCGTCGAGGACCCGGACGCGGGGACGCTGCAGGACAGCCTGACCAACCGCCACGTGCCGACCGGCATGACCAAATGGTCACCAGATTCCGGCGAGACCATAGCCCAGCGACTGGGCATGATCGTCGGGGCGGCGATGGGTTACGAGCCCGAGGACCTGCCGTGGGAGGTGCCCCTCATCGAGCTGGGCCTGGACTCGCTGATGGCGGTGCGGATCAAGAACCGCGTCGAGTATGACTTCGACCTGCCGCCGATCCAGCTGCAGGCGGTGCGCGACGCCAACCTCTACAACGTCGAGAAGCTGATCGAGTACGCGGTCGAGCACCGCGACGAGGTGCAGCAGCTGCACGCGTTCCAAGCGACGCAGGCTGCCGAGGACATCGCCAAGGCACAGGCGGAATTGCTCAGCGGCGCGACCCCGGCATCCGTTGTCGCGCCTACGCCGGATCCACAGGCCGCGCCCGAGACTCAAGCACCGCCGGCATCCGAGGTGCCGATTCCGCCGCCGCCGACGGATCCCTCCGGCCCCGCGGCTCCTTCCGCCAACGGCGGTCAGCCGAACCCGGCTTCGGATCTGAAGGGGGTCGCCGAGGCGCTCAACCAGGAGGCGGTGGCCAAGGCACTCAACTCCGACGTGCCGCCTCGCGATGCCGCCGAGCGGGTCACCTTCGCGACCTGGGCCATCGTCACCGGGAAGTCCCCGGGTGGCGTCTTCAACCCGCTGCCCAAGCTGGACGACGCCGCCGCATCCAAGATGGCGCAGCGGCTTGCGGAGCGCGCCGAGGGGCCGATCACCCCCGAGGACTTGTTGACCTCGGCGAACATCGAGGAACTGGCCGACAAGGTTCGCAATTACCTCGAAGCCGGGCAGATCGACGGATTCGTGCGCACCCTACGGGCGCGTCCCGACGGCGACTCGAAGGTGCCGGTGTTCGTGTTTCACCCGGCCGGCGGTTCGACGGTGGTGTACGAGCCGTTGCTCAACCGGCTGCCCGCCGACACCCCGATGTACGGCCTCGAGCGCGTCGAAGGCACGATCGAAGAACGTGCAGCACAGTACGTGCCCAAGCTGATCGAGATGCAGGGCGACGGGCCCTACATCCTGGCCGGCTGGTCGCTCGGTGGCGTGCTGGCCTATGCGTGCGCGATCGGGCTGAAGCGGCTGGGCAAGGACGTTCAGTGGGTCGGCTTGATCGACGCGGTGCGCGCGGGCGAGGAAATCCCGCAGACCAAGGAGGAGATCCGCAAGCGCTGGGACCGCTATGCGCGGTTCGCAGAGAAGACCTTCAACGTCACCATTCCGGAGATCCCCTACGAGCAGCTCGAGGAGCTGGACGACGAGGGCCAGGTCCGGTTTGTGCTCGACGCCGTCAGCCAGAGCGGTGTGCAGATCCCGGCCGGAATCATCGAGCACCAGCGCACGTCGTACCTGGACAATCGGGCCATCGACACCGCGCAGATCCAGCCGTACGACGGGCATGTCACCCTCTACATGGCCGATCGTTACCATGACGACGCGATCATGTTCGAGCCGCGGTACGCCGTTCGCAAACCGGACGGCGGCTGGGGTGAGTATGTGTCGGACCTCGAGGTGGTGCCGATCGGTGGCGAGCACATCCAGGCCATCGACGAGCCGATCATAGCCAAGGTCGGCGCACACATGAGCCAGGCGCTGCACCAGATCGGAGCCGAGCGCAGCCGGACAAGTGAGGTAAGCAAGTAGTGACCGAGACGGTGCCAGCTCCCATCCAGCACACCACAGCCGAGAAGCTGGCCGAGCTGCACGCTCGCCTCGAATTGGCCAAAGAGCCCGGCGGTGAGAAGGCCGTTGCCAAGCGTGACAAGAAGGGCATCCCTAGTGCCCGGGCCCGCGTCCACGCGCTGGTCGATCCGGGGACCTTCTTGGAGATCGGTGCGCTGGCCCGTACCCCAAACGATCCCAACGCGCTGTACGGCGACGGCGTGGTCACCGGGCACGCCATGATCAACGGCCGGCCGGTCGGGGTCTTCTCCCACGACCAGACGGTGTTTCAGGGCACCGTCGGGGAGATGTTCGGCCGCAAGGTGGCCCGGCTGATGGAGTGGTGCGCGATGGTCGGGTGCCCGATCATCGGCATCAACGACTCCGGCGGCGCCCGCATCCAGGACGCGGTCACCTCACTGGCGTGGTACGCCGAGCTGGGCCGCCGCCACGAATTGTTGTCTGGGATCGTGCCGCAGATCTCCCTCATCTTTGGCAAATGCGCTGGGGGAGCGGTCTATTCGCCAATCCAGGACGATCTTCTCGTCGCGGTGCGCGACCAGGGCTACTTCTTCGTCACCGGGCCCGATGTGATCCAGGAAGTCACCGGCGAAGAGGTCAGTCTCGACGAGCTGGGTGGCGCCGACGCGCAGGCCCGCTACGGCAATATCCATCAGGTTGTCGACTCCGAGGCCGCGGCATTCCAGTACGTGCGTGACTTCTTGTCGTTCCTGCCGTCCAACTGCTTCGACAAACCGCCGATCGTCAACCCCGGGCTGGAGCCGGAGATCACTCCGACCGACCTGGAACTCGACTCGATCGTGCCGGATTCCGACAACATGGCCTACGACATGCACGAGATCCTGCTGCGGATCTTCGACGACGGCGACTTCCTCGACGTCGCCGCGCAGGCCGGGCCGGCGATCATCACCGGCTACGCCCGGGTCGACGGG
>DATKEW010000095.1:0-2129 GCA_035511785.1 Mycobacterium sp. | reverse complement strand
TTGGCGCAGTTCCCCGTCCACCCAGGTGCGGATCTTGGCGTCGGCGGGGTCGAGCTCGTCGGGGGTGACGATCCATGGCCCGATGGGCCCGTGGGTGTCGAAGCTCTTGCCGGGCCACATGGTTGGGGTGTCCTGCTGCCAGTCGCGCACCGATACGTCGTTGCCGACGGTGTATCCCGCGACCGCGGCGAGCGCGGTCGCGGGGTCGGCGCGGCGCAGTCGTCGGCCGATCACTGCTACCAACTCACCTTCGAAGTCGAGCATTTCTGAGTCATACGGCGCCAGGATCGGGTCGTAGGGTCCGGTGATGGATGACACCTGCTTGTTGAAGAAGGTCGGCAGCTGCTGGTCGGGGAATGCCTGGCGTAGGTGACCGAAGCGCTGCATTGCCTTGGCGAACTGCGGTTGCGTTGCAGCTTCCTGGATTTCGGCGAGGTGGGACTTGTAGTTGAACCCTATCGCCAGATACTTCGAGGGCCGCGGGATCGGCGCACCCAGGTCGGCCTCGACCAGTGGCGTCCGCTGCGCGGCGTCGGCCGCCTTGAGCGAAACGTCGGAGGCCACTTGGGGTCCGGCGGCCAGCACGGCGGTGACGTCATGGGGCACGCCGTCGAGGTCGGCAAGGGCGACGAGGTGGTCGTCGATGACCACGACCCCGGTGCCGTTCTTGAGCGTTGCCAGTTTCATCGCTTTTCCTTTGTTGTGTAGAGCGCTTCTATTTGGTCGGCGTACTTGTGTGCGATGGGACGCCGTTTGAGCTTCATCGTGGGAGTCAGTTCGTCGGAGTCGGGCCGCCATTCGTCGGTCAGCATCGCGAAATATTTGATCTGCTCGACGCGCGACAGTCGCGCGTTGGCACGGTCAACGCACGCCTGAACCGCAGCCCGCAACGATTCGCCGGTCGGGTAGGCACCGGTCAACGTCGGATCGGGCACGATCAACGCGACGTTGTAGGGCCGGCCGTCGCCGATCACGCACGCCTGCCCAATCAGCGGATCGGTTTCAATAAGGCAGGCCTCAATGTTGGCCGGTGACATATTCTTTCCGGCCGCGTTGATGATCAGTTCCTTCTTTCGGTCGATGATGCGTAGGTGCCCGTCCGTGAACGCTGCGAGGTCGCCGGTATGGAGCCAGCCGTCGGCGTCGATTGCCTCGGCCGTGGCCTGGGCACGGTTGCGGTAGCCGACCATCACCAGCGGCCCACGCACCAGCAGCTCATCGTCATCGGCAAGCTTGACCTCGGCGCTGGGCAGCGGCGGACCGACCGTGCCGGGGCGCATGCCGTCGGCGGGGGACACTGAGATGACTCCGGTGGTCTCCGACAAGCCGTAGATCTCTCGCAGCGAGATCCCGATTGAGCGGAAGAATTCGATGATGCTCGGCGGGCACGGCGCAGCGCCGGTCAGAGCCACCCGAAGCTGCCCGAAGCCCAGTTGCTGACGGATGTCCGCGACGTCGGCGCCGGCGGCCACCGGGCCCGCGATGGCGGCCTGTAGCTTCTGCCATATTCGTGGTGGGGAGAAGAAGACCTCTGGTTCGACGCGGGGGAGCAGGGTTATCACGCCCGCCGGGTCGGGGCAGCACACCACGGCGTAGCCGTTGGCGATCGCCAGGTAGTGACTGGCGACGCGTTCGGCGATGTGGGCCATCGGCAGATAGGAGATGGCCCGCATATTTGCGTGTGTTCCGGTGGCGGCGGTCATCTCGGTGGCCATCGTCAACACGTTGCGGTGGCTGAGTTCAACACCTTTGGGTGGGCCGGTGGTGCCCGAGGTGTAGATCAACGTCGCGAGGTCATCGGCGGACACTGCCGCCGCGCGGTCGATCTCAGGCCCGGCCAACAGCTGAGCCCATCTCGAAGTGCCAACGACGACGACCTGATCGATGATCCCTGGCACCAGCCGCGCGGCGGCGTCCAAACGATCGAGCAGTTCGGGCTCGGTGATCACGATGCGGCAGTCGGCGTCGCTCATCAGGTGCACGAGCTGTTCGGGTGAGGATGTGTTGTACATCGAGAACGGCGTGGCCCCCGCAAGTAGCGCCGCGGTATCGGCGATGTGAAACTCGGGCCGATTGCGCAGCAGTAGACCGAGCACCTCGCGATGCCTGAGGCCGAGGTCGGCCAGCGC
>DATKEW010000094.1:0-5691 GCA_035511785.1 Mycobacterium sp. | reverse complement strand
TCTTCGGCGACCGCCGGGTCGGAAAGCACCGGACGCACCCAGATCTCGGTGAGATCGTCGATGTTGCGATGCGCCAGGCCGTCAAACGCGCGCTTGCGCGCTACCGGTGCCCGCATGGCCTGAATGGCCGTCCGGAAGACGGTCTTGGACTTGGCCGCCACGATCACCGGCTTGAGGATCGGTGGCGGAAAGTGTTCGAACACATCGCAACTCGTCAGCACGAGCGCACCGAGCCGTTCGGGATGGTGCACGGCGACGAGTTGCGTGACGACCCCGCCGGTGTCGTTGCCGACCAGCACCACGTCCTCGAGGTCAAGGGCGGCAAGTACCTCAGCGACCATGTCCGCCACACCGACGATGGTTCGGTCGGCGCGGGGGCGCAAGGGCTCCGCGTGCGCGCCGAGCGGCCAGGTGGGGGCGATGCACCGCAGGCCGAGGCCGGCGAGTCGTTCGCCGACCTGGCGCCACAGTTGGCCGCCCATCATGTAGCCGTGCACGAACACGACTGGCCTGCCGCTTTCGGGTCCGGTTGCTTCGTAATGGATGGTCCCGGCGCTAATGTCGATCGTCGACATAGATGACTCCTACTTCGAGATATATTTACAAACAGGCTGTCTGTTCGTAAGTTACCAACAGGTTGTATGGAAATCAAGAGACGGACTCAGGAAGAGCGCTCCGCGGCGACCCGCGATGCGCTGATCTCGGCCGCTCGCAAGCTGTGGGGCCGACGGGGATACACGGACGTGGGGACGCCGGAGATAGCGACGGTCGCGGGGGTCACCCGAGGGGCGATGTATCACCAATTCGCGGACAAGGCAACGCTTTTCCGCGAGGTTGTCGAGGCGGTGGAGCAGGACGTGATGGCTCGCATGGCCACCATGGTGGCCTCGTCGGGGGGAACATCGCCGGCAGATGCGATCCGGGCCGCGGTCGACGCCTGGCTCGAGGTCTCCGCCGATCCGGAGGTATGTCAGCTGATCCTGCTGGATGCGCCCAGCGTGCTGGGCTGGGCCGCCTTCCGGGATGTCGCCCAGCGGTACAGCCTGGGCATGACCGAACAACTACTCACGGAGGCGATTCGAGCGGGCCAGCTGGCTCGTCAACCGGTGCGACCGTTGGCCCACGTGCTGATCGGCGCGCTCGACGAGGCGGCCATGGCCATCGCCACCGCCGACGACCCGAAACGCGCCCGGCGGGAGACCAGGCAGGTGCTGCATCGGCTCATCGACGCGATGCTGGCCGAACGCTGATGGTCAGGTTTCAACGATGACTCTGGGTAAAGAATTGCCAGATGGTGTCGGTGGCGTCGATCGCCGTCGACGGTGCCGGGATGCCCGCGACCTTTTCTGCGAGCGGACTGGGCTCACCGCCGGGCCATTGATGGCCCGCGCCCGCCACCGAGATCAGCTCCACGGTTCGCCCGTCTGGGCACCCAGCTGTCTGGGTCGTCACGCTCCCGGCCGTGGTTGAATTCGGCGGTCCGCACGCGTCGATGGAACGCCAGGTGGCGTTGACTGACTCGACGGAGGGGCCGTCGACGCGCGGGTTTCCGTTGGCCGCGAACGCTTTACCGGACCCGCCGTTGTAGGGGACCCTGTCGTCGGCCGTGCCGTGGATCTGCAGGACGGATGTCGGCCGCGCCTGGGAGCAGCCGGTCAACAGCGTGCCCGCGACGGGCGCGATCGCGGCGAAGGTGTCGGTCTGGCAGCCCAGTCGAAGCGCCATCATGGCGCCGTTCGACATGCCGGTGACATAGACGCGTGCGCGATCGACGGGGATCTCCTGCTCGATGGCAGCAACCATGGCCGTGACGAATCCGACGTCGTCGACATTGTCGCGCTGCGGTTCGCCACAGCACGTGCCCGCACTCCAGGCGCGGTTGAGACCGTCGGGATAGGCGACCAAGAAATGCCCATTGTCAGCCTCGGTGTCCCAGTGGTAAGAACGCTCAGCCTGTGCACCGCTGCCAAAGCCGCCGTGCAGCATCAACACCAGTGGTACCGGGTCGGCCAATCCCTGCGGTCGGTACAGGTGAAAGGTTCTGCTCGCCCCGCCCGACTCCACGGCCTGGGTGGACTGCCCGACCGGAATCGGTTGAGAGCCAGGCGTTCCCAACGCATGCCCGCCGCCAAGGCACCCGCCGAGCACGACAGTCAGAGCCGCGAGAAGCCACACGCTGAGCACTCGAGCGCATCGAGATCGCATGAACACATCGTGGCAGCCAACCCCGCATTTGACAAGTAACTTGTCAATCTCGCATCGAGTGGCACACTCTCCCCATGCCACGCGCCCTGCATCCCGACTGGAAGCCCACCGTGCCGGCCCTGGTGAACCTGGTGGCCGTGTCGGGCGCGCCGCACTTGAGGGCGGCGTTCGCCGCGGCCGGACTCGACGGGATCCGCCCGGCGCAATCGGTTGCACTCGTACCGCTGGCGGCCGGCGGACTGCATGCATCGGATCTGGCAGACCGACTGAGGGTGAGTCGGCAGGCGGTAGCCCAGGCGGTAGCCGCGCTGGAACGACATGGCTACGTCACCCGAGGGCCCGACCCCCTCGATGCACGGGCCCGAATCATTGAGCTGACACCGCGCGGTCGACAAGCGCTGGGCGTAATGCGTTCGAATGCACTCGATTTGGAGAAGCGGTGGGAACAGGTCCTGGGGCCGCAGCGACTGGGCGAACTGCGCGAAACCTTACAGATGTTGCTTTCCAGTGAGAACGAGGCAGCGGACGGCTGACGGTTGCTGGAAATCGCATGCCTTGACGGTTCTGAACGGCGTAGGTTCGACCCAAGACAATGAAGAGGAGTCCGCCGTGCCCATATTCATGGTCGAGCGCAACTTCGCCGAGGAATTGGAACCCAGCTTCGAGGTCGCCGACGGTATCAACCGGACAACGACCAGGAGGGCGTTCGCTGGATGTACTCGTTCCTGTCAGCGGACAAAGCGAAAGACTTACTGCCTCTATGAGGCGCCCTCGCCGGAAGCCATCAGAACCGCGGCCGCGCGTGCCGGTCTTCCCGCCGATGTCATCGTCGAGGTAAGAGATCGCATCATGCCGGACGGTGCGCTCTCCGACATCTAGTCACCCGAGGAGCTCGTGATCGGCGGCATACATCGCCGCCTGGGTACGGTTGGCGGCACCCGTCTTGAGCAGGATGTTGCGCACATGGTTGGCGGCCGTGTTGGTGCTGATGTAGAGGCGTTGGCCGATCGCCCGATTGCTCAGCCCCTCGGCGAGCAGCCGCAACACTTCGACCTCCCGGTCCGTCAGACCATCGGGACCCACAGTCAGCAACGAATCCACCAGGTCGACGATCCGGGTCTGGCCGATTGGCGCGGCGATGGCGCGGGCCTCGTCGGCCAGGCGCCGGGCTTCCTCGGAGCGAGCGCGCGACGCCGCAAACAACGCGTGCCGGGCCAGCGTCTCCGTAACGTGAACCACCGAACCCATGCTGCGGTCCATCCCGAGCGCCGCGCCGAAATGACGCTCGGCCGCGCGGTCGTCACCCTCGAGCGCCGCCATCCGGGCCAGATACCGGTCGGCACTGCCGAACAGCGCGACGAACTGGCCGGCCACCATGTTCTTGCCGGCATAGCGCGCAACGAACGGGCGCAGTGCGCGGACCGCTTCGCGGTTGCCCAGCTCTAGCGCCGCCTCGACCATGAACACCAGCTCCATCGGCCACTGCGCCTCGTCGGTGCGGTCGCCGAGATTGCGGCTGAGCAGCTGGTTCAGCGCGCGGGTCATGCCACGTTCACACTTGAGCTCGGTGTACAGCGCGAGCAGGCCGGGCACCCAGCGACCGGCGAACGTCTCGCTGCCGTCCACGAACCCACCGAACCTCTTCAGGTCCGCAGTTTCGCGGCGGATCATGAACATCTGAACCCCGTTGGAGCCTTCGGTGTCGTCTGCGCCGAACAAATCGCCCGTGCGCAAGGCGATGTCGGCCCACCGTTCGGCAGCGGCGAAATCGCCGCGCAGATAGGCCAGCCCTTGCTCGACACACGCGCCGACGAACCCGAAAACGGGTTGGCCGCAGGCTTGGGCCGCCCGCCGCATGTCGGCGGCCGCCGCCGCCACGTCATCCGGCCGGCCGGCCAGATAGCCGACCATGGCGCGGAAGTGCGATGCCACCCCCAATGACTCGTAGTCGCGGCGTGCCAGCGCCATGCGCGAGGCTTCGGCGGATCGCTCCGATTGGATTTCGCACATTTCCGGGGTGAGACCGTGCCACAGGCTGGTTTTCAGGGTGTGCAGCAGCACCACAGGATCATCGGAGAGCCGCGCGCGGTCGATAGCGTTGTTGCCGACTTCGCGGGCGCGCGCCGCCTCGCCGGCAAAAGCCAGCGCGCGTCCGAAACTGCCGAGGGCCTGCACATACTGCGGATCGTCGGTATTCAACCCGCAGGATTCCAGCGCGGATGCCAGCAGGTCGGCGGCCGTCGAATCAGACTGCCCGCGACGCCAATTCGCCTCCTCGTAACCGATGGCCGCCTCCAAGCGGATGATCGGGTCGTCCATCGCGCTGACGCGTTCGTAGATGGCCCGCGCCCGGGCGAAATCGCCGGCCCGCACGTGGTTTGCGGCCGCATCAAGGTCCAGCCCTGCCCGATCCGCGAGGCCCATCTCGGGAAGCGACGCCGCCCTCGCGAACCATTTCGCCGCGTCCTCATAGGCCATGCTCTGTTCGGCCATCCGGGCCGCCTGGCGCGCGTATCGCAACGCCTCCTTGTGGTAGCCCAGCACGTGCGCCCGCAGGTAGTGGTTTGCCAGGCGGGGCACAACCGACGGGTCCGCGCGTGCCTCGAGCGCTTCGGCGGCCCGTGCGTGCATGATTCGCAGCCGGGACGCCGCCAACCCGCCGAGGACGGCCTCGCGGGTCAGCGCGTGCACGAAAGAGAACTCACCGTCGGAGTCCTGAACCGCCCGGACCAGGCCGACGGCTTCGGCCGAATCGATCGCTGCCAGCGTCGCGGTGGCATCGTTTTCGCGCGTCGCGATCAGCGCGGGCAGATCAAACGTTTCGCCGAGCACCGCCGCCTGTTCGATTACCGCGCGGACCCCGGCGCCCAGTCCGGCAAGGCGGAGGGCGATGGCATCGCCGATCGACGCCGGGACTGTCTGTTGCACGCTCAGCGTGGCCAACCCGCCGCGAAGTTCCAGGTCGTTGACCAGCTCAGTCAGGAAGAACGGATTACCGCCGGTCTTATCGCGCAGCAAGGCGGCGGCCGTGCGCGCCGACGCGGGAGCCAGTTGCTGGGTTCGGCTCACAAATTCGGCGATCGCCTCGGTGTCCAGACCCGCGAGATCCAGGCGCCGGACACCGTCGAAACGGTGCAGCTCGGCCAGCCGGGTGGTGAGCTCGTCGGAGCGGTCGGGTTCGGTCGTTCGGAACGTGGACACCACCAGCATGCGGACATCGGCGCAGGCGATCAGCACGTGTTCGAGCATCGCGAGGGTGGGCAGCTGCGCCCAATGCAGGTCGTCGAGGATCAACGCTATCGGGCGATCGATGGCCAGGCGGCGCAGGAAGCCCGTCAAGGCGTCGAAGAGCGCCTGCCGGGGCGATGCGACGTCTGCTGCCGGGCGGGCATCCGGCAAATGCCGATCCACCTGGGCTGACAGCCGCCGCAGCTGCGGTCCCGCGTCGGCCAGCAGGTCCGCCACCGAACCCGGTGGAGTCGCGGT
>DATKEW010000093.1:0-5669 GCA_035511785.1 Mycobacterium sp. | reverse complement strand
GGCGGGTTCCGCACTTGCGTCTGGGCCGCACCGGGCGAGTGCTGGAAGCCCTCATTCCGGCGGTCATCGAGCAGCGGGTTCCCGGCGCCGATGCGTTTCGGTCGTGGCGTGTGCTGGTGTCCAAATACGGGACGCCCGCCCCGGGACCGGCGCCGGCCGGCATGCGGGTTCCGCCGTCGGCTGAGGTGTGGCGAAGCATCCCGTCGTGGGAGTTTCACCGCGCCAATGTCGACCCGAGACGGGCTCAGACGGTGGTGCGCTGCGCGGTACGCGCGGCCTCGCTGGAACGCTTGGTATCATGGCCGTCGGACCAGGCTCGCGAAGCGCTGACATCGCTGCCCGGAGTTGGCGAGTGGACCGCCGCCGAGACAGCGCAACGGGCGTTCGGTGACGCCGATGCCGTCTCGGTGGGCGACTATCACATCCCGAAGATGGTCGGCTGGACGCTGCTGGGCTACCCGGTCGATGACGCGGTGATGCTCGAACTGCTGGAACCGATGCGACCACACCGTCACCGGGTGGTCCGGTTACTCGAAGTCAGCGGACTGGCGTACGAGCCACGCCGTGGAGCCCGACTGCCGGTTCAGCAAATCCACTCGCACTGACCTGCCGGTGTTCATCCTCCGTCGGCTCGGTGACCGTGCGGGCCTGATCCGCGACTTTGGCAGCACCCGCCCCTGCAACCCAAGCACCGGGCCATCTTATGACACCTGGGAATAATCGGACTGTGGTCCGGTTACATGAGTAGCCTTAATAAGGAGGTAAAAATGCCTGCTATTACCGCAGACACGCTCACGTTGCCGCGGATCGGCCCGCCCGGTCTTGCCGACACCGAGCGCCCGGTCCGATCGATCACGACCGGCCCGCGAGGCTACGAAGGGGAGGGCTTCCCGGTAGTCCGGGCGTTTGCCGGGGTGAGCACCGTTGCCGTGGATCCGTTTGTGCATATGGACCAGATGGGCGAGGTGGATTACCAGCCGGGAGAACCCAGGGGTACCGATTGGCACCCGCACCGTGGCTTCGAAACGGTCACCTACATGATCGACGGAAAGTTCGCGCATCAGGATTCCCACGGGGGTGGCGGCCTGATAACAGACGGCGCGACGCAGTGGATGACCGCCGGTTCCGGCATCCTGCACATCGAGACCCCGACTGCCGAATTGGTCGAAACCGGTGGCCTCTTCCACGGCATCCAGTTGTGGGTGAATCTGCCCAAGAGAGACAAGTTCGCGCCACCTCGGTATCAAGCCATCGAAGGCAACGACACCAAATTGCTCGCGTCTGATGACGGCGGAGCGCTGGTCCGCATCATCGCCGGCGAGATCGACGGTCATCGCGGACCCGGTGTCACCCACACTCCGATCACGTTGGCGCACGCCACGATTGAAAACGGCGCCCGGCTCAACATTCCGTGGCGGCGCGATTTCAACGCGCTGGTATATGTGTTGTCGGGCAGCGGATATGTCGGTCCTGTCGCTCACCCGATTCGTTCAGGTCAGTTGGCCGTGCTCGGACCCGGCGATCGGATCACCGTCGGCGCCCAATCAACCCAGGAGTCATCCCGGACGACCGCAATTGATGTGCTGCTTTTGGGCGGGCAGCCCATTCGCGAGCCGGTATTCCATTACGGACCTTTTGTGATGAACTCGCGCGCCGAATTGATCGAGGCGGTGGAGGACTACCAAGCTGGGAAGTTTGGCAATATTCCGCCGAACGCGTTAATGCCACATCACGGGGTGGCACACTTCAATAATGGCGCCAACGGCGAGTCGCCGGCCGGGCCGTCCGCCCGCAGCGAAGGCTGACGAGACGCGCAAGCGCATCTTGCATGCTGCTCGTTTGGTGTTCAGTGAACGCGGTTACGACGGCGCGACTTTCCAGGCGATCGCCGTCCGTGCCGATCTGACCAGACCCGCCATTAACCACTACTTTTCCAGCAAACGGGTGCTGTATCGGGAAGTGGTAAATCAGACCAACGAACTTGTCGTCGTGGCGGCCATCCGCCGTGCCGAGCTCGAGACCACCCTAATGGGGAGGTTGACGGCGTTCATCTCGGCGGCGGTGCGCGCGAATTCCGAAAATCCTTCCGCGTCGGCGTTTTTGGTTACCACCGTGCTGGAATCGCAGCGGCATCCGGAACTGAGCACAACCGAAAACGATGCGGTGCGAATAACCCGCGAATTTCTGATGCGGGTTGTCAATGATGCGATCGAGCATCGCGAGGTCACGGCCGATACCGATGCGTCTGTATTGGCCGAGACACTGCTTGTGGTGCTCTGCGGCGTTGGATTCTATGCCGGCTACGTCCGCAGCTACCAGGAGATGTTGGCGGTCACCGACGTGCTGCGGCAGCTGCTGGAAGGCGCGCTCTGGCGCCCCGAAACCTAGACCCGGCGCCGCCAGGCTCGGCGTCAGTGAGATAGGGCACAAAGCGTATAGGCTAACTAACTTACTCCGGTAGCATCGTCCCGACATGACTGAGCTTGACGACGCCTCTGTAGAGCCTTCGTTGCCACCCTCGTTGCGGACCGCGGGCGACTCCTGGTCCATCACCGAACTCGTCGGCGCCACCGCGTTGGGCGTCGCTGCCTCGCGTGCTGTGGAAACGGCTGGACCCAATCCGCTGATTCGCGACGATTTCGCCCGGCTCTTGGTCTCCTCGGCCGGTCCTGCTTGGGCTCGGCTGGCCGATGCCGAGCTGGCCTGGCTCGACGGTGATCTGCACGGGCAACGCGCACATCGAGTGGGTATTGACTACCTGGCCGTGCGCACGCGCTTCTTCGACGAGTACTTCGCCGACGCCGTCAGCGCCGGGATTCGGCAGGTGGTGATTTTGGCCGCCGGGCTGGACTCGCGGGCCTTCCGGTTGAATTGGCCGGCGGATACCGCCGTCTACGAGATCGACCAGCCCAAGGTGCTGGAGTACAAGACCGGGATTTTGGAGCGGCACGGCGCGGTTGCGGTCGCCAGCCGCCGGCCCGTCCCGGTGGATCTGCGTGATGACTGGCCGGCAGCTCTGACCGTCGCCGGATTCGACCGCACCCAACCGACCGCATGGCTTGCCGAGGGGTTGCTGCCCTACCTTCCCAGCGACGCTCAAGACCGGCTCTTCGAGATGTTCACCGCGCTCAGCGCGCCGGGCAGTCAGGTCGCCGTCGAGGTGTTCGGCATGAATTCGCGGAGCAACTCGCTGCGCTGGTTGCGGATGCGGGAGCGGCTCGGCCTGGACGTCAACGTCCAAGCGCTGACTTATCACGAGCCGGACCGTACGGATGCCATTCAGTGGCTGACAAACCACGGCTGGCAGGTACACAGCGTGAACAACCGTGACGAGATGGCCCGCCTGGGCCGCCCGGTACCCGAGGACCTGACCGACGAGGCCGTCCGCAGCACGCTGTTGCGCGCGCGTCTCGGCGAGTCGTCCAACTGACCAAGGAGCACGCGATGAGCTCACTGCGCACCCACGACGACACCTGGGACATCAAGAGCAGCGTCGGCACCACCGCCGTGATGGTGGCTGCCGCGCGGGCCGTCGAAACCGAGCAGCCCGACGCGCTGATACGCGACCCGTACGCCAAACTTCTGGTCACCAACGCCGGTGCCGGCGTTTTATGGGAGGCCATGCTCGACCCGGCGGTTGCTGCCAAGGTGGAAGCCCTCGACGCCGATTCCGCGGCGCACCTCCTGCACATGCGCGGATATCAAGCGGTGCGGACGAACTTTTTCGACACCTACTTCAACGATGCCGTTGCCGAAGGAATCCGGCAGGTGGTGATCCTGGCGTCGGGGCTGGATTCCCGCGCTTACCGCCTGGACTGGCCGGCCGGCACCACGGTGTACGAGATCGACCAGCCCCAGGTGTTGGCTTACAAGTCCACGACGCTGGCCGAAAACGGCGTGACGCCTTCGGCCGATCGCCGCGAGGTGGCCATTGACCTACGTCAGGACTGGCCGGCCGCGCTCCGTGCGGCGGGCTTTGACCCGGCCGCACAGACGGCGTGGCTGGCCGAGGGGCTGTTGATGTACCTGCCGGCCGAAGCTCAGGACCGGTTGTTTACCCAGATCGGTGAGCTGAGCCCGGCGGGGAGCCTGGTCTCGGCCGAAACCGCACCCGCGCATGCCGATGAGCGGCGACAGCAGATGCGCGAGCGGTTCAGGAAAGTGGCCGACGAGATCGGCTTGGAGGAGACGATCGACGTGGGCGAGCTGATGTATCGCGACGACCACCGCGCGAACGTCGCAGACTGGCTCAACGACCACGGCTGGCGCGCCCGTGCGCACCACTCGACGGACGAGATGCGCCGGCTGGGGCGCTGGATTGAGAGTGTCGCGCTGGCCGACGACAAGGACGCCTTCTCCGACTTTGTGATCGCGGAGCGGTTGTAAGGGCGCACACCGCGGATGACTCCCTGGGACATCGCACCCGGTGTCGGGGCCGCGTGGCGCAATCCGCGGAAAGGCCCTCACGAGCAGCTTGTGACGGTAACCAAACCCTGACCGCGCCTCAGGTGCGCCGACCAGGGTCTTCCCTACCGCAACCGGATGATTAGGATCGCGGTATCACCCATGAGCGCTCGCATGACGAGCAGCGGGCACCTCCGGGAAGGGAAGGGACTGATGACTACCGAATCGGTTGCACCGAAGACATCTGCGTCCAAGAACGGGGCCCCTGCAGCTCAATCGGTCGACATCGCCGCGACGGTGGATCGGCTTCGCAAGACCTTCGCCACGGGTCGCACCCGCGACATTGAGTGGCGCAAGCGGCAGTTGCTGCAGCTGCAAAAGTTGATGGAGGAGAACGAGGCCGCCATAGCCGCCGCGCTCGTCGACGATCTGGACCGCAACCCGTTCGAGACATACATCGCCGACGTCGCAACCACCACCGGCGAAGCGAAGTATGCGGCGAAGAACGTGCGCAAGTGGACGCGCCGCAAATACCGGCTACTCGAAGCGGCACAGCTGCCCGGGCGCGGCTGGATCGAGTACGAGCCCTACGGCACCGTGTTGATCATCGGCGCCTGGAATTACCCCTTCTACCTGACGCTGGGTCCGGCGGTCGGGGCGATCGCCGCCGGAAACGCCGTCGTGCTCAAGCCCTCGGAAATCGCTCCGGTTTCGTCACGGTTGATGGCCGAGCTGGTCCCTCGCTATCTCGACAACGATGCGATCGCAGTTGTCGAGGGCGACGGTGCGGTGAGCCAGGAGCTCATCGCGCAGGGCCTGGACCGTGTGATGTTCACCGGGGGCACCGAGATCGGCCGCAAGGTCTACGAAGGCGCGGCGCCGCACCTGACACCGGTCACCCTCGAGCTCGGCGGCAAGAGCCCGGTGATCGTCACCGCCGACGCCGACGTGGACGTCGCGGCCAAGCGGATCGCCTGGATCAAACTGCTCAACGGCGGGCAGACCTGCGTCGCGCCCGACTACGTACTGGCCGACGCAAAGATTCGCGACGAACTGGTGAGCAAGATCGGCGCGGCCATCACGAAGTTCCGGTCGAAGGAACCTCACGGGATCCGCATCGTCAATGAGCGCCAGTTCAAACGGATCAGCGGTTACCTTTCCGGCTCGGGTGGCAAGGTCACCGTCGGCGGCGATTGTGACGCCTCGACCCTGCGAATCCAACCGACGGTTGTCGTCGACCCCGATCCGGACGGGCCGCTGATGCA
>DATKEW010000092.1:0-5252 GCA_035511785.1 Mycobacterium sp. | reverse complement strand
AGCCATCGACGCCGGGGAGCTGTAACCCCCCGAGCATCACCTTCGCCGCCCTCGCGGCTTGGCTGTCAGCAACCGTTAGGCTTGCCCGCTGTGATCACCCGGATGTCCGAGTTGTTCCTGCGCACCCTGCGAGACGATCCTGCCGACGCCGAAGTGGCCAGCCACAGGCTGCTGGTTCGGGCGGGATACGTCCGACCCGTCGCGCCCGGGCTGTACAGCTGGCTGCCGCTTGGGCTGCGGGTGCTGCGCAACATCGAACGTGTCGTCCGGGAAGAGATGAACGCGATTGGCGGGCAGGAGATTCTGTTCCCGGCCCTGCTGCCGCGCGCGCCGTATGAGACGACGAACCGCTGGACCGAATACGGCGACAGCGTGTTCCGGGTGCGCGATCGCCGCGGTAACGACTACATGTTGGGCCCGACGCACGAAGAACTTTTCACCCTGACCGTCAAGGGCGAATACAGCTCCTACAAGGACTTCCCGCTAACGCTGTACCAGATCCAGAACAAGTACCGTGACGAGGCGCGGCCCCGGGCCGGCATCCTGCGCGCACGGGAATTCGTCATGAAGGACTCCTACTCCTTCGACATCGACCGCGCCGGGCTCAAGGCGTCCTACCACGCGCACCGGGAGGCCTATCAGCGCATCTTCGATCGGCTGCAGGTGCGCTACGTCATCGTGTCGGCGCTGTCCGGCGCCATGGGCGGCAGTGCCTCCGAAGAGTTCTTGGCCGAGAGCCCGATCGGTGAGGACACCTTTGTGCGGTGCCTGGAGTCCGGTTATGCGGCCAACGTCGAGGCGGTGGTCACCGCCCGCCCGGACGCCCTGCCCGTCGATGGGCTGCCCGAGGCGGTGGTCCACGACACCGGTGACACTCCGACCATCACCAGCCTGGTGGCCTGGGCGAACGAGGCTGACCTGGGCCGAACGGTCACCGCCGCTGACACATTGAAGAATGTCCTGGTCAAGGTCCGCCAGCCCGGCGGCGACTGGGAGCTGCTGGCCATCGGCGTGCCGGGCGACCGTGAGGTCGACGACAAGAGGCTGGGCGCCGCGCTGGAACCGGCCGACTACGCATTGCTCGACGACCAAGATTTCGCCAAGTACCCCTTTTTGGTGAAGGGTTACATCGGCCCGAAAGCATTGCGGGACAACGATGTTCGCTACCTCGTCGATCCGCGGGTGGTCGACGGCACCAGCTGGATCACTGGGGCCGACGAGCCGGGACGGCACGTCGTCGGATTGGTGGCCGGCCGCGATTTCACCGCCGACGGCACCATCGAGGCCGCCGAAGTGCGCGAGGGCGATCCGTCACCCGACGGCGCCGGCCCGCTGGTCATGGCGCGCGGTATCGAGATCGGGCACATCTTCCAGCTCGGGCGCAAATACACCGATGCCTTCACCGCCGACGTGCTCGGTGAGGACGGCAAACCGGTGCGATTGATCATGGGCTCCTACGGCGTCGGGGTGTCGCGGCTGGTCGCCGTCGTCGCCGAGCAGCAGCACGACGAGCTGGGCTTGCGCTGGCCGTCGGTGATAGCGCCGTTCGACGTCCACCTGGTGATCGCCAACAAGGACACCGAGGCGCGCGCCGGAGCCGCGACGCTGGCCGCCGACCTCGATCGCCTGGGCCTCGAGGTGCTGCTCGATGACCGCCAGGCATCGCCAGGCGTCAAGTTCAAAGACGCCGAGCTGCTGGGCGTGCCCTGCATCGTGGTGGTGGGGCGTGGCTGGGCCGACGGCGTGGTGGAGCTTCGCGACCGTTTCAGCGGACAGACCCGCGAGCTGGCTGCCGGCACTTCCCTGGCCACCGACATCGTTGTGGCCCTGACCGGTTAGCGGCCGCCCGGCCGGCGACGGCGTTATTCGTTGCCGCCCGGGAAACCGGTGGTGATGGGCCAGGCGTTGAGTACCCGGTTCCACCGCGCGGCCATGACCGTGCTCTGGGTCAGGGCCGTCGAGGCGAAGGCGCGGTCATCGGCCGTCTCGGCGTGTTCGATGACGGCGCGCCAAGCCGTCTCGCCGTCGCTCTCCATCCGCACGGCCAGCCGTGCCGCATCCGCCGCGCTGCCCACCAGCAGGGGTAACTGGTAGCCGGCGGCGGGCACCGGGGCGGTGACCTTGCGGGCGGCCAGCATGGCGATGACGTCGTCGCGACGTTGGCGGTGCTGCTGTAGCGCCTCGACCACCAAGTTGTTGACACCGGGCGGCGACAGCGCGGACACGATGCCGTAGCCGTAAATCGTCGAGTGCTCGACGGCCAGCGCATCGCACAGCGCGGTGTTGTCGGAGTCCTTGGTGACGGGGGAGAGCTTCGGCGTGGCGCCCGGCGTGGGTTGAAAGGAGGTCATGGCGTCGGCCCCGCGGGCACCAGGGCAACCGTGTAGGACGCCGTGCAGGAAGCGGCGATGGAGCCGAGCAGCCCTGCGCGGTAGCCCGACGACGTGGCCACCAGCCGGCTGGCACTCTCGGCCGATACGCGCAGCGCATTGACCACGTCGGCCAGCGGCGGCGGTGGGGGCGGCGGCGCCCCCGGTTCGGTCGGGCTGGGGCTGCCCGTTTCGCTCGACGACGACGATGAGAGCTTGCCGGCCGCCCGGGCGATCTCGGTGGACAGGGCGCGGGCATGCGCGGCGCGTTGGGTGGCGACCACCGTCAGCGCGGCGGCGATCTGCGGCGGGTTGCCGAGGGCCGCCGCGGCGGCACCGGCGAGCGCGCTGTCGCGCCGGGCCTGGTCTAACGGCCCCAGCAGCTCTTCGACGGCCGGCGGCTTGGGCGGGGGCTCGCTACAGGCGGACACGACCACCCCGAGCGCAGCAATCGCCGCGCCGCCGGCGAGCACACCCCGCCGGTTGGTGACGGGTACTGCGCTAGGCACAGCAACATCCTGCCATTGGTACGGATGTAGCCACGCTAAGAGGACCGTGACCACGCGATAACGCCGTCATATGTGATTCCTGGCGTATCGTTGATAGCTGGTTCTCGTGGACCGCAGCGTCCGCCGGGACACCGGAAGCCACCCGGAAGTCACTCGGGCGACGACATCCGCCAGATGACCGGACAACTCAAGATGAGGAGCTCGCCGTGACCACCGGGCTACCTTCGCAGACGCAGGTGATCGAGCTACTCGGTGGCGAGTTCACGCGCTCCGGCTATGAAATCGAAGACGTGGTCATCGACACCCGGGCGCGCCCGCCGCGGATTACCGTGATCGCCGACGGTGACACCGCTCTCGACTTGGACACGATCGCCGCTTTGTCGCGTTCGGCATCGGTTTTGCTGGACGGCCTGGACAGCATCCGTGGCCGCTACGTCTTGGAGGTCAGCTCGCCCGGCGTGGACCGCCCGCTGACCAGCGAGCAGCATTTCCGCCGTGCGCGTGGCCGCAAGGTCGAGCTGGCGCTGTCGGACGGATCGCAGCTGACCGGGCGCGTCGGCGAGACGCGCGACGACACGGTCGCGCTGGTGGTCCGCGAAGGCCGCGAGTGGACAGTACGCCGGATCCCGCTCGCCGAAGTCGTGAAAGCTGTTGTCCAGGTTGAGTTTTCGCAACCAGCCCAGGCTGAGTTCGAACTGGCGACCGCGGGTCAGGCCGACAGGACGGAGGCCGGAGCATGAACATCGACATGGCCGCGCTGCACGCGATCGAGGTGGACCGGGGTATCTCGGTCAATGAATTGCTCGAGACGATCAAATCCGCGCTGCTTACCGCCTACCGGCACACCCAGGGTCACCAGAACGACGCGCGTATCGAGATCGACCGCAAGACCGGTGTCGTTCGGGTGATCGCCCGTGAGGTGGACGAGGACGGCAACGTCATCAGCGAATGGGAAGACACTCCGGAGGGTTTTGGACGCATCGCCGCGACGACCGCACGTCAGGTGATGCTGCAGCGATTTCGCGACGCCGAAAACGAGCGCACCTACGGCGAGTTCTCCACCCGCGAGGGTGAGATCGTCGCGGGGGTGATTCAGCGCGATAGCCGAGCCAACGCCCGGGGCCTGGTCGTCGTCCGGATGGGCAGCGAGACCAAGGCCTCCGAGGGCGTCATTCCCGCGGCTGAACAGGTCCCCGGGGAGAGCTACGAGCACGGCAATCGGGTGCGGTGCTATGTGGTCGGTGTGACCCGCGGCGCCCGTGAGCCGCTGATCACGCTGTCGCGGACTCACCCCAACCTGGTGCGCAAGCTGTTCTCGCTGGAAGTCCCCGAGATTGCCGACGGGTCGGTGGAGATCGTGGCGGTGGCCCGGGAGGCCGGCCATCGGTCCAAGATCGCGGTGGCCTCACGGGTGCCGGGCCTGAACGCCAAGGGCGCCTGCATCGGCCCGATGGGGCAGCGGGTCCGCAACGTGATGAGCGAGCTGTCGGGGGAGAAGATCGACATCATCGACTACGACGAGGACCCGGCCCGCTTCGTCGCCAACGCGTTGTCGCCGGCCAAGGTGGTCTCGGTGTCGGTGATCGACCAGAGCGCCCGCGCCGCCCGGGTTGTGGTGCCCGACTTCCAGTTGTCGCTGGCCATCGGCAAGGAGGGCCAGAACGCGCGGTTGGCCGCCCGGCTCACCGGGTGGCGGATTGACATCCGCGGCGATTCGCCGGGGCATCCGGAGAACCAGCCCCAACACGGTGCCAGCCATCCGATGGCACACGACCGCTAGCGTCGCTGGCAAAGTCGGCTCTTGGGCGGTTTTTTCGGGTCGGCGGGCACGGCCGGGCTCACCCGTGGCGGCGCAGCCCCGGGTGGTTCTGACCATTGGTTGGGTGACGCTAGACTGAGTCGTGATCCAGCGCGAGCCTTCGGCCCTGGCGCACCGACACGCGGGTGGACCCGTGCGGACGTGTGTCGGGTGCCGAAAGCGAGAGTTGGCCGCTGAACTGCTTCGAGTGGTCGCTGTGTCGACCGGGAACGGCGAATACGCCGTGATCGTTGACACGGGGAATAGCCTGCCGGGGCGGGGTGCATGGCTGCATCCCGTACCGGAGTGCGTCCAAGAGGCGATTCGGCGGCGGGCTTTCACCAAAGCGCTGCGCATCACCGGTTCGCCGGACACATCCGCGGTGGTCGGGCACCTGGAGTTTCCAGGTGCGCTCGACTCCCCCGGCAACAGGATAGGTAGCAAAGAACATGAGCACACCGTGAAGTCCCGATGACAATGCGTCATAGCTAAACCCGAGGCGCGGCCCACGACTGTCGCCTCATAGACAGGAGATGTAGTGGCAGGTAAGGCCCGCGTACACGAGTTGGCAAAGGA
>DATKEW010000091.1:0-9008 GCA_035511785.1 Mycobacterium sp. | reverse complement strand
ACGTAAATTCGAACCGCCGGAAGGAGATTCGTTGCGGCGGTACTCCGCCACCTGTTCCCCGGTGCCGGAGGGCTCCACTTCGCCGTTCTTCAGCTACCTCAACGCGGGCAAGCGCAGCATGATCATCGCCGAAGATTCCGAGCGATATCGTGCCGAGCTGGCCGCCGCAGATGTCGTGGTCGTCACGGCCGGCCGGTCGCGGGCCGCGGCGCTGGGCATCGATCCACAGCAGCTGCTGGCCGACTCGCCGCAGACGATCATCGTCACCATCTCCGACTTCGGCTGGGCCGGACCGTTCGCCGACCGCGCGGCCAGCGAGTTCACCCTACAAGCGTGGGCGGGCTCGCCCGGCTTCCGCGGCGATCCCGCCGGGCCCCCGATTTCGATCGGCGGCGACCTCGGTGAGTACATGGGTGGTGTGTTCGCCGCGTTCGGTGCGCTGGCCGTGCGTCGCCGCGTCGAGCACGGCGGTGCCGGCGAGCATCTCGACCTGTCCATGCTCGAGGCGATCACCCTGATGCAAAGCAGTGAATGGCTGCATTCGCAGCTGCTGCGCGTGCCGCCGATCAGCCGGACCACCGAAGTGCCTTCGATCGAACCGGCCAAGGACGGTTACGTCGGGATCACCATGGTCACCGGTCAGCAGTGGCTCGACTTCGTAGCGATGGTCGAATGCCCGCAGCTCGAGGAGATTGAGCAGCTGCGTTTTCAGATCGGCCGGTGGGGATACCGCGATCTGATCCGCGAGCAGATTCAGCCATGGCTGGCCGAACGCACCGTCGCCGAGGTCGTAGAACTCGGGCAACTGTTCCGGCTGCCGATCGCGGCGTTGGGCAACGGCTCCACGATCCGGGATATGGAGTACGTGCGGCAACGCGGGGTGTTTGTCCGCAACCCGGCGGGCTTTGACCAGCCCCGCCCGCCGTGGCTGATGTCGGCGTGCGCCCCCGCGCCGCTGGGCCGCACCGCCGCTGTTGGCGCGGACAATGACGAGTCGCCTTGGCAGAAAAGCAAACTCGAACGCGAGCCGGCGCCGCGAACGCGGCCGCTCGAGGGCGTTCGTATCGTCGACCTGACCGCGTTCTGGGCCGGTCCCGCCGCAACCCACGTACTGGCGGCGTTCGGCGCCGACGTCGTCAAGGTGGAGTCGGTACAGCGCCCTGACGGCATTCGTTACTCGGGCGGGATGCGCACCGACGTGGACGACTGGTGGGAGTACGGCTGGGTGTTCCACGCGATGAACACCAACAAGCGTTCGGTCACACTGGATTTGAACTCTGAGCGAGGTCGTCGCCTGTTCCTCATCCTGGCGGCCGGCGCCGATGTCGTGATCGAGAACTTCTCGCCGCGGGTGATGGATCAGTTCGGGCTGACCGCCGACGCGCTGTTGGAGGTCAACCCCAAACTCGTCGTCGCCCGGATGCCCGCGTTCGGGCTGGCCGGCCCGTGGCGGGACCGGGTCGGGTTCGCGCCCACCATGGAGCAGATCGCCGGCCTGGCCTGGGTGACCGGGCTGCCGGAAGCCCCGCCGGTGACGCCGCGCGGAGCGTGCGATCCGCTGGCCGGCGTGCACGCCGCGTTCGCCGTGCTGGCCGCGCTGAACTTCGCCGAACGCACCGGAACGGGACAGCTGGTCGAGTTGCCGATGCTGGAAACGGTGTTGAACGCCACCGCGATACAGGCGATCGAATCCGAGGTCTTCGGGACGACGCTGGGCAGACGGGGCAACCGCGGTCACTGCGAGGTAATCCAGAACCTCTACCACTGTGCCGGCCCAGACGATTGGATCGCGGTCACCGTGCAAGACGACCGGCAGTGGCGAGCGCTGGCCGATCTGATGGCTCGGCCCGCCTGGTATGGCGAGGGCTTAGCAGGCGTCAGCGGGCGAGAGCGAGCCGACGACATCGATCGCCGGCTGCAGGAGTGGTTCGCCGCCCAGCCTCTTGAATCGGCGGTGGAGCGGCTGGCCGGCGCGGGCATTCCCGTCGCGCCCGTCGTGTCGCCGTCGTTGGTCACCGAGAACCCACAGCTGCGCGATCGCGGATTCTTCGAGGCGCTCGACCACCCGAGTACCGGGCCCGGTCTTTATCCGTGTCCACCATTCGCCGCGCTGGTCGGCCAGGACAGGTGGCTGCTGCGTCCGCCGCCGAGGTTGGGCGAGCACAATGGAGAGGTACTGCGCGATCGGTGCGGGCTGACCGACGAAGAACTGACAAGCCTTGCGACCGGCGGGGTGATCGGGACCCGTCCCGAAGGCCTATAGGAGTAAGGGGACATCTGATGCGCGTAACCGTCGACGAGAACTTGTGCGAAGCCAACGGCTTCTGTGAATCGATCGCCCCGGACGTGTTCGAACTGGGCGACGCGGACGTGGTGCAGATCGCGGACGGCCCCGTGCCGCCCGACCGGGAGATCGACGTCCGCGCCGCGGTGGACCAGTGCCCGAAGGCGGCGCTGCGACTACGTGATTGACTGGCCGCCCGACGACGGCGAGCGCGGGGACGACGCGAGTGTGGGGGTGCCACCAGCCGCGCAGCGGCGAGGGGGAGAGTCGGGCAATCAGATCGAGCGCTTCCCGCCGGGCACATGTCGGCAGCACGCCCTAGAGTCGACGCGGACACCAACGAGTCGAGAAACTGGAGGCGCCGATGTCGTCGCGGAAC
The DNA here is from genome assembly GCA_035511785.1 of Mycobacterium sp. Lineage (GTDB taxonomy): Bacteria > Actinomycetota > Actinomycetes > Mycobacteriales > Mycobacteriaceae > Mycobacterium. The sequence goes on along the minus strand of DATKEW010000091.1, from coordinate 6,345 downwards.
ATGGCGAAATATGCCGCGATGCGGCCCTACTTCGAGGTTGTCACCGAAGGTCTACGAGGGTTGGTCGACGGGGCCGATTTCTTTGATATGCACGCCGAGGACGTGGTGGTCGAGTTCGTCATCACCGTCCCGGATTACCCGCGCAGAGTCGTCGGACGCGAAGCGCTGGCCGAGCTGTACTCCGACTACGGGGATTCCATCGTTCAGAGTGGCAGCAGCGATGTGTACCGCTATTACGATCCTGAGAAGTCCGTGGTGATCCTCGAGTACACCATGCACGGCACGGTGGTCAGCACCGGTGCGCCGTACGTCAACCGATTCGTCTCGGTAATCACGGTCAACAACCGCAAGATCATCCACTGGCGCGATTACCTTGACCCCTTGGCGGTCTTCGCCGCTTTCGGCAACACGCCGGCGCCGTACTGACCTATCCCTGCTCGGTTAGCGATATCGCCATCTCGTCGTAGATCGACATGTTGGTGGTGAGGTTCGGGTAAGTGACTTTGGCCGGACCGATTTCGATGTCATCGCAGCGCAGCAGCAGTTCATCGAACACCGCACGGAGTTCCGCGCGTGCCAGCATGGCGCCCAGGCAGTGGTGTGGTCCGCCGCCGCCGAAAGCCACGTGGGGATTGGGCTGACGGCCGATGTCGAATGTGAACGGCGAGGCGAAGATCTCCTCGTCGCGGTTCGCCGAACGCAGCATCGACACCACCCGGTCGCCCTGGGGAATGTGCAGGCCGTCCATTTCGACGTCGACCTTGGCGGTGCGCGTCCAGTACGCGACCGGTGACGCCCACCGCAGCACTTCCTCGACCGCGTTGGGACGCACGGTTTCCTGCTCGCGATACCGTCCGATCTGCTCCGGATTGGCGACGAACGCCTGCAGCCCGATGGCCAGCGCGTTCTTGGTGGTGTCGCTGCCGGCAAACGCCAGCACGAAGAAAAAGAACTCGAGTTCGTTGGCGGGCAGACTGAACTCTTCACCGTCTTCACCGGTGATCACCGCGGAGGCCAGCGTGCTCCAGATGTCGTCGGCGGGATTGCCCCGCTTCTCTGCGGTGAGCTCCATCGCGTACCCGAAGATGGTGGCGTAGAGGTCGGTTTCGTCCTGGCGGCTCAGCCGCGCCCCGGGCGAGCGGGCCTTCAGAATGCGGTCGAGGCAATCGAAGATTCGCGGCCGGTCGGATTCCGGCATGCCGATGATGTCGCCGATGACCGTCATCGGGAGCGCATCGGCGACGTCGGAGATCCAGTCCCCGCCGCCCCCGGCGAGCAGGCCGTCGATCATCCTCGCGGCGCGCGCCCGGATACCGCCCTCGAGCTTGGCGATCGCTCGCGGGTTGAAAGCATTGGAGATGAGCTTGCGGCGTTTGTTCAGCCCCGGTGGGTCCATGTTGATGATCGTCGGATACGACGAAAACATGCCGACCGGTTGGATGAGCGGGCCCTCGACCGCGGTGAACGAATCAACGTCCCGATGCAGGCGCACCGCATGCCGGTGCTTGGTCGTCACCCAGAAATCGCGCTGGGCCATCTCGGCAAACAGCCGAGTGACACCGGGCGTCAGGCCGTGCCGGAAAAGCGGCCTGCTGCGCCGCAAATCGGCAAACAGCTCATCCGGAAAACCATTGCGCCACAAGGTGAAATCGGAGAGATCCACTGCCGCAGCCGTCATTAGCAACCCCGGTTCATTCGGACACCACACGACGGCCGGCCGGCGCCGCGTTGACGTTCAATGCTTAAAATAGTAAAAATAGACCCAGTCGTCGAACCGCGGTGAGTGAGGGCTTCCCAGTTGCGCTCGGCCGCGCGGGATACGGAGTACTCGTGACGCATACGATTTCAGACTCGACTTCCGAGCCGGCCCGAGATCCGTCGGAACGTGAGTTCGGGCAGGCCGGCATCGCGCTGTCGACCTACCGGTTCCCGACGGGGTGGTTCATCGTCGCGTTCGCATCCGACCTGCAGGCCGGTCAGGTCAAGCGGGTGCACTACTTCGGTGAAGAGCTGGTGCTGTTCCGCACCGAATCCGGCCAGGCGCACGTCATGGAGGCCTACTGTCAGCACCTCGGCGCCAACCTGGGCGTCGGCGGCACCGTGGAAGGCGAAAACATCGTCTGCCCCTGGCATGGCTGGCGCTGGCGCGGCGACGGCACCAACGCGCTGATCCCTTACAGCAAGATCGGCTGCAAGAACAACGTCCGCATCCGCACCTATCCCAGCAGGGAGTGGTACGGCTTCATCGTCGTCTGGCACGAACGTCACGGCCGGGCGCCGTACTGGCAACCGCCGGTGCTGCCCGAACTGGAAACCAACGAGTACTACCCGCTGCACCCGCACACCCAGATGCTCAATCGGGTCAAGGTGCACCCGCAGATGATCATCGAGAACGCCGCCGACCCGTACCACGTTCAGTATGTGCACAAGGCCGCCAACCCGGCCACCACCGCATCGTTCGAGGTATCCGGCTACCACCTGCACGCCACCGTCAACGCCCATTTCGGCGGCGGGCGGGCGTCGACCTGGCTGACCCCGAACGGGCCGGTCGACGCCAAGATCATCTACGACAACTACTCGCTGGGACTGGGGATCGTTCGCTTCCCGAGCGAACTGGTCGCCACCATCCAGGTCACCGGGCAGACGCCGGTAGACGAGGACTACACCGATTACTTCTACACCCAGGCCTCCATTCGCGAGGCCGGCGACAGCGGCGAGGTGCCCACCGGCCGTGCCGCCAAATTCCTGGCCCTGCAGCAAGAAGTCATCAAACAGGACTTCTTCACCTGGGAGAACATGAAATATCTGGAGAAGCCCAACCTGGCGCCCGAAGAAGCGCACGACTACGCTGCCCTTCGCCGCTGGGCGCACCGCTTCTACCCGGGCACAGAACCGTCGCCCGCCGACTTCGGCTACACCTCCGAGGGTGAGCCCGACCCGGCGGCCGCTAAAGCCTGAGGGAAGCCTGATGTGCCCTGACCGGAGCCAGCCCCCGGGGCCCTCCGATTTCGGCGTCGATCGATTCACCGTGCCGGCCGTGCTGGATCGCCGCGCCGAGCAGCACCCCGACCGGGTGATGATGTCGATTGCCGGCACCGACGTGACCTTCGAGCAGATGCGGCAGCGGTCCTGCGCCGCGGCGAACATGCTGGCCGAATTGGGCGTCGGCCGGGGCGACTGCGTGGCGCTGTTCACCGCCACCTGCCCGGAGTGGGTCTACCTGTGGCTCGGTGCGGCACGCATCGGCGCGGTAAGCGCGGCGGTCAACGCCGCGAACAGGGGCGACTTCCTGCTGCACACCCTGCGATTGGCGCAGGCCAAGGTGATTCTCACCGACGCCGAACGACGTCCTCGCGTCGACGAGGTTGCCGGCCGGTTGGACACGGTGACTGACGTTGTGGTGCAAGGCGATTCACTAACCGAGGCGCTGAATCGCGATGCCGGCCTCCTGCCGGCCGAGAGTACCGCAGCGGTGGGAGACGTGGGATCGCTGTTCTATACGTCGGGCACCACCGGACCGTCGAAAGCGGTTGCCACAACGTGGCACTACCTGTTCTCGGTGGCCGCGACCGCCGCTTCGGCATGGGAATTTCGCGCGGGGGAGGTGCTGTGGACGGCGATGCCGCTGTTCCACCTGAGCGCGGCGCCCAGCGTGCTGGCCCCGATGCTGGTCGGCGGAACCACCGCGCTGGCGCAGGGTTTCCATCCCAGCGAGGTGTGGGACGACATCCGCGCCCGGGGCGCCATTGGGTTCGCCGGCGCCGGCGCGATGGTCTCGATGCTGCAGAACCTGCCCGCCGATCCGCGTGACGCGCAGCTGCCGCTGCGATTCATCTCGGCTGCACCCATCGACGCGAACTCCTACCGCGACATCGAAAAGCGTTACGGCTGCCGGATCGTCACGATGTACGGCATGACCGAAGCGTTCCCGATCGCGGTCAAAAGCGTGGCCGACGAAGGGGTTCCCGGAACATCGGGCCGGCCCAATCCCAACTTCGACGTGCGCATCGTCGACCAGGACTCCAATCCGCTGCCCGCCGGCACGGTCGGAGAGATCACCTGCCGGCCCCGGCACCCGCACGTGATGAGCGAAGGCTATGTGAGCCAGGGTCTACGGGTGGATCTGCACGAGGAGTGGTTCCACACCGGCGACCTCGGCCGGCTCGACCCCGACGCGAACGGGGACCCGAACCTGACGTATGTGGACCGCATCAAAGATTCGCTGCGCAGGCGCGGCGAGAATGTCTCCTCGGTCGAAGTGGAAACCGTGGTCATGCGACATCCCGCGGTCGCCGAAGCCGCAGCGGTCGGAGTGCCCAGCGAGTTAGGCGAGGACGACATCCTGCTGATCGTGACGCTGCGCCCGGGCGCCGCGCTGGACTGTGCGGAGTTGCTCGACTTCTGCGCCGCCCGCATGCCGTACTTCTGCGTGCCGAGATTCGTCGAGACGGTCAATGAACTTCCGAAGAACGTCATTGGACGGATACGCAAAGATTTGTTGCGGACTCGGGGTCTAAATCCGGGCGCCTGGGATCGCGAAAAACACGGTTATAGCGTCAGCCGCTAAGTTAGTGTTACATGTTAAATTAGTGTTACACGATCCATTCTTCGCGTCATTTCCCCAGAGAGGCTGGAGAGCCGAGATGACCCTGACCTATCAGCAAGAACAGTTCCTCCATGCCGCGACGGGCCGCGCTGCCATCCTGGACCTCACCGCCCGCCACAACCGGGCGTACTCCGACGGCGACCGCGAGCGCTGGATGGCGACGTTCCGCCACGCCGGTGCTCGCTACACCCGCGACGGCGAGGTGTTCACCGATCTGCGCGCGGCCTTCGATGGCGGCGATGGGCAGCGGCTGATCACTGTCGATCACGAGATCCGCATCGACGGAATCCACGCCGTCCAGCGTTGTGTCGCCGTGCTTTTCGCCGCCATGTATGGCGACACCAACCTTCGGGCCACCGGAACATACCGGGATGAGTTGATCTACGAGCGGGGCGGCTGGTACTTCACGTCCCGTGAACTTGCATGGGACTCCGTACCCAGCCGGCATCCGCTCGTCATGTAGCGGCACCGATACGTGGACTCCGACCTCAGCTACCAGCTCGCCTTCGGCACCTACGAGGACGCGCTGCGGATGGTCGGCGCGGCGGGCGAACCGCGGACCGCGAGAACGCCGGTCAGCGCCGCGCGCATCCAATTGTTCGCCGCGATGGTTCATGACGGGAATCGTTCCTATTGGGACGCCGAATTCGCGCGGCAAAGATGGGGAGGTCTGCTGGCCCCGCCGGCCCTGTTGATGGGATGGCTGATACCTCCGCCGTGGGAACCGGCGGGCAGACCGCCGGCGGCGTCGATGGTGCTTCGGGTGCCGTTGCCCGGCACCACATTCATCAACGCCGCCAACGACGTCGAGTTTTTGGAGCCAGTTATCGAGGGCGATCTGCTGACCGTTGTCGAGGAACTGGCGTCGGTGTCGCCGGAAAAGCAGACTCGACTGGGTGTCGGGCATTTCGTCGAAACGGTGGAGACTTATCGCCGCCGGGACGGGACCGTCGTCGCCCGGTGCCGGAATACCTTGTTCCGGTTCACTCCGGGAGCCTCCTCGTGACCGGTGCGGACCTGGACTGGAACGAGATCACCGTTCCCGTGCAGTTGCCGGAGGTGGTTGACCACATCAGCTACCAGCGGGTGGTGGAGAACGCCGGGGCAACGTGGGATTATTTCCCCGGCCACTTCGATCCTGGATACGCTCAAAGCCAGGGCAACCCAACGATTTACGTCAACACCATGCACCTTGCCGGATTCGCCGACCGCGTCGCAACCGATTGGGCCGGCCCGAGCAGTCGCGTGGTGCGCCGCTCCCTGCGGCTGGCCGGTTCGCTCTATGCCGGTGACACCATGATCGGCCGCGGCCGGGCGGTGGCAAAGCGGCGGGACACTTCGGTGGATCCGCCGCGCCGCCTTGTCGACATCACGATCGAGGTGACCAACCAGCACGGCGCCCTGTGCTGCCCCGTCGAGCTCACTTTGCAAATGCCGAACGCCGCAAGTGACCGATGATGGCGTAGCCGACGATCGGCTCGATCCGCGGTGCTGGCTTGCGGTGAACAACGAGACCGGTATGCAGGCAAGGCTTCTCGCGCGGCATGGCCGCGACCCGGCGTGGCGACCGGAGCTTCTATAACGGCTGCAGCTTCCCATTGCATACCAACGTCTGAAGCTCGACGTACTCGTGGAGGCCCTCCGGACCGAACTCGCGCCCGATGCCCGACTGCTTGAAGCCGCCGAACGGGGCGGCGATGTCGAGCGTGTACATGTTGATGCCGTACGTGCCGGTGCGA
>DATKEW010000090.1:0-2203 GCA_035511785.1 Mycobacterium sp. | reverse complement strand
ACCGCCGGGCGGTAGATGCGGTAGCGCAGGCCGGGCGCCGAGCGCACCAGCAATTCGGCTTCGAACTTGGTCTGGTGATACGGGGTCGGCAGCTGCTGGCCGACGTCGAAGTCGTCCTCGGTGTACTCGCCGGCGAAGTCGCCCGCCACGGCGATCGACGACACGTGATGAAACGTGGCGTTCAGCCGTTTCGCGAGGTCGATGACGGCGCGGGTGCCCTCGACGTTGGCGGCCCGCTGCTCGGCCTCGCCGGCGGTGATGTCGTAGATCGCCGCGCAGTGCACCAGATGATCCACCCGACGCTGCGGGCCGCCCAGCTCGGCGACGGTCTCGGGGCCGAGTACCAACTCTGGCAACCCGCCGACCAGCGGTTTCGCTCGTTCCCCCCACTCGGCCGCGAGACGCTCAAAGCGTCCCAGCGACTGACGGCGGACCAGCACCCACACCTGCGCATCGGGCCGCGCGTCCAGCAAGCGAGATACGACGCGGCGACCAATAAACCCGGTACCGCCGGTAACGACATACCGCATGCAGCCATGGTGGCCGCTGGTGGCCACGCACGTCAACCGTGATCTGTATCGCTATTGGCGCCGCTCAGGTGAAGTTGTGGATGCCGTCCCAGTCGACCAGCGTCCAGCCGGTTGCCGGGTTGCCGGTGATGACCACCTGGCCGACGTTCGGGAGGGGATGGCTGGTCAGCAGGCTGTCCTTGGCGTTCTTGACGTTCATCAGCGTCCAGACCATGATCGCCGTGCCCTGCGAGAACACGACCGGCTTGCTGTGGCCGCTGTTGTAGATCTTCTGGACCGCGGCGGTGAACTGATCGTTGAACTGTTTGCCGCTGACCGATCCCGGGATGGCGTTCTGGGTGTCGCCGCTGATCCAGTTCGCCGGCGCCAACATATACGTCGAACTTGCCATCGTTTCGGGCTTGCCATTGAACCAGCCGGCGTTGAGCGATTGCAGGCCGTCAAGCAGCTCGACCTGCTTACCGAGTTCGCTGGCTAGCGGCCCGGCGGTCTGCTGGGCTTCCGCCATGGCGGAGGCGTAGATGCCGTCGAACTGGTTGCGGCCGGCCTGGCGTACCAGCTGTTGAGCCTGTCGCTTGCCCTCGTCGGTGAGGCTGGGACCCGGTATTTCGGTGTCGAGGACCCCGTCCGCGTTCGCCTGGGACTGTGCGTTTCGGATGAAGGTCAGGGTGATGCTGCGCGCCTGCGGCGTTGATCCGCCGCAGGCTCCGACGATCACCGTTGCGGCGAGCACGGCGGCTGCCTTCCAGATCATGCTGCGTTTACGCATGGCGATAGCCTGCCCTGCCCAGGGTATGGATGGGAAGGGTTTGGAATGGTTGAGTGCACAAAAAGCGTGAATTTTCCGATCGAGAGGAGACTCGTATGGCCATTGACCCGAGTGCCATCGGCGCAGTATCCGAGCCGGTGCTGTTCGAATGGACCGACCGGGACACGATGCTGTATGCCCTCGGCGTCGGCTGCGGGACCGAGGACCTGTCGTTCATCACCGAGAACAGCCACGACATCGCCCAGCAGGTGCTGCCCACCTATGCGGTGATCTGCTGCCCGGCGTTCACAGCAGCGGGCATGATCGGAAAGTTCAACTGGGCCATGCTGCTACACGGATCGCAGGGCATTCGGCTGCATGCACCGCTGCCGGCCGCGGGCAAGCTGTCGGTGGTCTCCGAGGTCGCCGACCTGCAGGACAAGGGCGAAGGCAAGAACGCGATCGTGATGCTGCGCGGCCGCGGCACCGATCCGGACTCGGGGCAGCTGATCGCCGAGACGCTGACCACGCTGGTGCTCCGCGGTGAAGGCGGGTTCGGAGGGCAGCCGGGTCAGCGGCCGATCGCACCCGAAATACCGGACCGCGAGCCCGACGCCCGAGTCGCGCTGCCGACCCGTGAGGATCAAGCGCTGATCTACCGGCTGTCCGGCGACCGCAACCCGCTGCACAGCGATCCCTGGTTCGCCCGGGAGCTGGCCGGGTTCCCCAAGCCGATCCTGCACGGGCTGTGCAGCTACGGAGTGTCGGGCCGGGCGCTGGTCGCCGAGCTGGGCAAGAACGTGGCGGCCAACATCATCTCGATCGAATCGCGGTTCACCTCGCCGGTGTTTCCCGGCGAGACGCTGACCACCCTGATCTGGCGAACGGAACCGGGCAAGGCGGTGTTCCGCACCGAGGCTTCTGG
>DATKEW010000089.1:0-17807 GCA_035511785.1 Mycobacterium sp. | reverse complement strand
TTGAACGTCTTTTCCATCTCCTCGCGCGTAACCCGGCCACGCTGGGCGATCATCGCGAACACCGGCGCGGGTGTCCACGTGCCCCGGTCAACCTCGGCCACCAGGCCCTGCGGGATGACGCGTTGTAGATTGCCGGCCAGCCCGCCACCGGTGACGTGGCAGAAGGTGCGGACATGGGTTTCGGCGGTCAGCGCCAGGCAGTCTTTGGCGTAGATCCGAGTGGGCTCGAGCAGTTCTTCACCCAGGGTGCGACCGAACTCCTCCACATAACCGGCGAGGTTCATTCGGTCGATCTCGAGTAGGACCGTGCGGGCCAGCGAGTATCCGTTGGAATGCAAGCCGGAAGAGCCCAGCGCGATGATGACGTCACCGGGTTTTACCCGGTCGGGCCCCAGGACGTCGTCGGCCTCGACCACTCCGACACCGGTGGCCGAAATGTCGTAGTGGTCCGGTTCCATCAGACCCGGGTGTTCCGCGGTCTCACCGCCCAGCAGCGCGCAGCCCGCCCGCACACATCCCTCGGCAATGCCGCTCACAATCGCGCTCAGGCGTTCCGGCACCGTCCGACCGACCGCGATGTAGTCCTGCAGGAAGAGCGGTTCGGCGCCGCAGACCACAAGGTCGTCGACCACCATCGCGACCAGGTCGAGGCCGACTGTGTCGTGTTTGTCCATCGCCTGAGCGACCGCCAGCTTGGTCCCGACACCGTCGGTCGAGGCCGCCAGCACCGGTTCGCGGTAGTCGCCACGCAGCGCGAACAAGCCGGCGAATCCGCCTAGCCCGCCGCGCACCTCGGGCCTGGTGGCCTTCGTGGCCAGCGGCTTGAACAGTGCGACGGCGCGGTCACCGGCTTCAATGTCCACCCCGGCCGACGCGTAGGTGATGCCCTGGCTGCCCGGGTCGCGTCCGGGGCTTTTTCCGGGATCCGTCATCGCGATAAAGGCTACCGGGCGGCGCTCATGGCCGGTATCAAACGTCTTTCAAGTCCCAAGAGGGAATTCCGTCAGTGCGCAACTGGTACTTCTGGTGCTTCACCGGGTGCCAGATCATCGAGGCCGGCTCCGCGCGCCGCATTGGCAAGCATCTGCTCGATGACGTTCTTCCCCAGCGCGGTCTCGCTGGGCAGCTCGATCGGATACTTGCCGTCGAAGCAGGCGGTGCACAGCCGCGAAGCCGGCTGCTCGGACGCCGCGACCATGCCCCGCAGCGAGATGTAGCCCAGCGTGTCGGCCCCAATGGCATGCCGCACCGCCTCGAGCATCTCCTCCTCGTCTTCGACGGCGTTGGCGATCAACTCGGCCGGTGACGGGAAGTCGATACCGTAGAAGCACGGCCACTTCACCGGTGGTGAGGCAATGCGCACGTGCACCTCGACGGCGCCGGCCTCGCGCAACATTCGCAACAATGCGCGCTGGGTGTTTCCCCGCACGATCGAGTCGTCGACGACGATGAGCCGCTTGCTGCGGATCACCTCTCTGAGCGGGTTGAGCTTCAACCGGATGCCGAGCTGGCGAATGGTCTGCGACGGCTGGATGAAGGTGCGCCCAACATAGGCGTTCTTCATCAGGCCCTGTCCGTAAGGGACGCCGGACTCCTGCGCGTATCCCACCGCCGCGGGGGTACCCGATTCCGGCACGCCGATCACCAGGTCGGCGTCGACCGGGCATTCGCGGGCCAGCCGACGACCGATCTCTACCCGGGTGGCGTGTACGGATCGGCCGGCGATCGTGCTGTCCGGCCGCGCCAGGTAGACGTACTCAAAGACGCAGCCCTTGGGCGTGGGGTTGGCGAAACGGGTGGATCGCACTCCGTCGGCGTCGATGGCCAGCAGTTCGCCCGGTTCGATGTCACGGACGAAGGAAGCACCGACGATGTCGAGCGCAGCCGTTTCTGAGGCCACCACCCAGCCGCGATCCAGCCGGCCGAGCGAAAGCGGGCGCACCCCATAGGGGTCGCGGCACGCATACAGCGTGTTCTCGTCCATGAACGTCAGGCAGAACGCGCCGCGCACCGTCGGCAACAGTTCCAGCGCCGCCTGTTCCAGAGTGGAATCGGCCGCACCGTGGGCCAGCAGCGCGCCCAGAATGTCAGAGTCCGTGGTCGCCGGGGCGGGACAGCGCTTGGCGATCAACCCTGCGTCGCGGGCGCGTGCCGCGAGTTCAGCGGTGTTGACCAGATTTCCGTTGTGGCCCAACGCAACTCCGGTGCCTGCCGCGGTGTTGCGGAACACCGGCTGAGCGTTTTCCCACGTGGTGTCGCCCGTGGTGGAATAGCGGCAGTGCCCGATGGCGACGTGGCCGTGCATTGCCGCCAGCGTCTGCTCGTCGAACACCTGGCTGACCAGGCCGAGGTCCTTGAAAACCAGCACCTGGGATCCATCGGCGACAGCGATGCCCGCGGCCTCCTGGCCGCGATGTTGCAGCGCGTACAAGCCGTAATAAGTGAGTTTGGCGACTTCTTCGCCGGGGGCCCAGACCCCGAATACACCACACTCTTCACGGGGTGAGTTCAGGTCCTGCTCAGGTTCCTGGACGGTCACGGGTGGGCGGCTCCCTGGGGAACGGTTGGTGACGTAACGGAGTTTACGGGTACGACGGCCTCAGCGCCGAATCCATCAGGCGTGTTGAGCGCCGAAAAATGCACCTTTTGACCCTAAACCTGCACTTCAGGGTTATATTCAGCTCACAGCTATGAGGGGCAGCCAGTGGTCGATCTCACCGGCGCGAGAGCCCGAAAGGCCCAGCGCACCGGTGCTCTTCGCCTCCGCCAGCGACATCATTCCGGTGGCTACCAGCAGCCACGTCCGCGGATCGGTCTCCACCACATTGGGCGGTGTGCCGCGGGTGTGCCTCGGCCCGGCAACGCACTGCACCGCGGCAAACGGTGGGATCCGGACCTCGACGCTGGCGCCGGGCGCCAGCGCGGCCAGGGTGCGCGCAGTGAGCCGCACCGCAGTCGCCAGAGCATCGCGGTCGGGCGCCGGACGGGTTTCGTCGCGCAACCAGTCGGCAACGGCCAACACGGCCAGCCGGGTCTTGGCCGGATCGGCTTTCTCACGGGCGGCCATACCTTAGGGTCTCAGAATCATGGAGCCTCGTCGCTTGGGGGCGCGGGCCACCGTTCAAGACCTGCGGCCTCTTTCGCGGCGGTCTCGCTGATCAACCCGCGAAGAGACGCAATGACAAACAACCGCTTCGCTGCGAAGGCGTCCGGCACCAATGCTGCGGCCGTCGCCCGCCGGCTCTTGCTGTGTACGATGACGGCCGCACTGCTGGCACTGGCCGGCTGCGGCGACTCCGGCGAGGATTCAGAGGACGACGCATCATGTGTCGGCTGTCGCACCTTGGCGGCAAATCCGGCAGCGCCGTGCCTGACCCGCAGAACCGGCTGGGCTCAGGGCAGCTTCGCGACTGAACGCGATGTGACACGGGTGCAACGGCAAGGTTGCCGTCAGATGTCCGAAAAATCGCTAATCGGCTGCCTTGCAAGAGGTGTCGTTTTACCGGCACCATGGATTTATAAACCCATGTTGGCAGGGGCTCCGCTCCTACACCGATCCTCGATGAGTGACATCCTCTCGGCTTCGTATTGACTTTGTAAGGTGGTGTTTCCGATGGCCAAGTTCGTGTCGCGCGAGGGCTTTCGGCCCGCCCAGCGCACTCTCGAGCCCACCATCGTTACCCGGCGGGGCAAGATTGCCCGGCTGGAATCCAGCTTGACCCCCCATGAGGCACAGATCGAAGATCTGGTCTTCATTCGAAAAGTGTTGAACCGGGCCGACATTCCTTTCCTACTGATCCGCAATCCCAAAAACCGGCCGATCCTCGCAGTCAACATAGAATTGCGTCCTGCGGTCGAACGCGCGCTCGTGGCGGCGTGTGCCGTCGAACCGATGTACGCCAAAACGCTTGATCGAAAAGCGATTTCTCCCGTCCTTATCGCCAAGGGCGAGTTATCCCCGCTTGCCGATCCACGTATGATGCGGCTGTATCGGCGGCGGATCGCGCCTGGGGGACTGCGGTACGGTCCGGCGTTCGGCGTCGAACTTCAATTCTGGGTCTTCGAACGGGCCGTGATCCGCTGTCCGGTGGAAAACTCGTTAAGCCGGAAAGTGTTGCCGCGCAGTGAAATAAAGCCTGCGACGGTCAAACTCTACGGGTACAAATGGCCGACCATCGCCGGGATGTTCACTCCACATGCAAGCGATGTGACCTTTGATATCGACATGGTGTTCTCCTGGGTCGAGGGTAGTGATCCCGGGTTCCGGGCGCGCCGCGCGGCGCACATGTCGCAGTATGTGGCGGGTGAGGGCGACGAAGCCGAAGCGCGTATCCGGCAGATCGACGAGTTGAAATACGCCCTGCGGTCGGTGAACATGTTTGCGCCGTGGGTGCGTCGGATCTTCATCGCAACCGATTCACGCCCGCCGGCATGGCTGGCCGAGCATCCGAAGATCACCGTTGTCCGCGCGGAAGAGCATTTCTCGGATGCGGCGGCCTTGCCCACCTACAGCTCGCATGCCGTGGAAAGCCAACTGCACAACATCGCAGAGCTAAGCGAGCATTTCCTGTACTCCAATGACGACATGTTTTTTGGCCGGCCACTCAAGGCCACGATGTTCTTCTCACCCGGTGGGGTCACAAGGTTCATCGAAGCCAAGACCCGGATCGGGCTCGGTGTCAATGATCCGACGCGCAGTGGCTTTGAGAACGCGGCCCGGGTGAACCGGCAGCTGATCTTCGGGCGCTTCGGACAGGTCATTACTCGCCATCTCGAGCACACCGCTGTTCCGTTGCGTAAAAGTGTGCTGAGGGAGATGGAACGCGAATTCCCAGAGGACTTCGCCCGCACCCAGGCCAGTCAGTTCCGTTCCAGCACCGATATCTCGGTCACCAATTCCTTCTACCACTACTATGCGCTGATGACCGGGCGCGCCGTCCAGCAGGAAAAAGCCAAAGTGCTCTACGTCAACACCACCACCCGAGAGGGTCTCGACCTACTGCCCGTGCTGCGAAAAAAACGCAGTTACGACTTCTTCTGTCTCAACGACAGCAGCTTTCCCGAGGTCTCCGCGGAGGAGCGGACCGAGCGGGTGACCAGTTTTCTGGAGCGCTATTTCCCCATACCCGCGCCCTGGGAGAAGGTGACCGCGGACGTCAGTCGACCGGGGTTTGCCGAGCCGGCGACGTTAGCACCATCGGGGGATGGTTAAAGAGCGAATCCCGCCGGGACGGTTCGATGAACATCCCGCTTTCGGCGATCTTGCGTTGCGCCTGCGCGGGAGAGACAAAGGTGCCCACGGTGTTTCCGGTGCCAAGCGCAATCACGGAATGCACGACGGTGTCTTGATAGACGTGGACCAGGTTGCAGGCCTGGGCGCCGTCTCGGCCACGCGTGCCGCCGGCGGCAACTGTCAGATCCTGGGTGTAGCAGGTGGCCGAAGCGACCGACACGGGGATTCCGACGAAGGTCGCATTCGTCGAATAGTGCAGGTGCCCAGCCAAAATCGCACGAACATCGCTGCCCTTGAGCACCCGCCCGAGGGCAGCCTGGTCACGTAGCTCCACCGTGACGGCCAGGTCCAAGACACTGGGAATCGGCGGATGATGAAGCGCCAGAATGCTGCCGTGTGGTGCTGACTTCTCCAATTCCTCGGCAAGCCAATCCAATTGAGCCTCGCGGATTTCGCCGTAATGATGTCCCGGCACCGAAGTGTCCAACGTGATGATACGCAGGCCATCGATCATGCACACGCGGTCCAGCGGTGCCATCGACGGTGCCTCGTCGAGCAGGAAGCTGCGCAATGCGGCTCGATTGTCGTGGTTGCCCATCACCCAGATGAGTTCAGCGTTCAACTCGGCCGCAACAGGCTCCACCACGGCGCGCAGCTTGCGGTAGGCCTCGGGCTCTCCGGCATCGGCCAAATCGCCGGTGAAGACGATGGCGTCGGGACGCACCCCGGAGTGTTTCAGCTGCTCGAGTAGCTCACCCAGCCTGCCGTCCGCATCGACCGCGCCGTAGAGACACCCATCCGAAATGAGATGCGTGTCGCTGATGTGTAAGAGAACGTAATCCGGCCGCGGATGCTCCGCGGCCCTAAGTCTGTGCACCTGAGGTGCCAACCCTCTCCGTCGGGTATTGGCTTGTTAACAAAATCTCACCGATTATAGCCGCGCGGGGGCACGCTCCCGGCACCGTCAACCAGCCTGCCGCTGAACGATCAGCGCTGCCACCGCGCCGGCCTCGTTGATGGCCAAGTGCACCAGCATCGGCGCGGCAAGGCTGCCGGAACGGTCGGTCAGCCAGCCGAACAGCCAGCCCCCGACGCCTGTGACCAGCATGGTGGCCAGCACAGGCTCCCCCGTCGCGCGCGCGTCCGCGATGTGCGAGAGCCCAAAAGCGGCGGCCTGCAGCAACCTTCCCCCGGCCTTGCCGAAGGCACCGGAACCGACTGTGGCCAGCGCCGCGCGGAAGGCGGCCTCCTCGGCCCAGACGGTGCCGACGGGTATCCGCAACAGCAGCCAGCCCGGCAGCCACGCCGGAAGCTCGCGGACGGCCATCGACAGCCGCACCAGCGGCAGCGGGGTCGCCGCGGCGATCGCTGTCGTCGCGGCCGCCCCCGCCGCTGACCCCAGCCGCAACCCCGGCCACAGCCGCGGCGGCCACAGGCCCAGCGGCGCACGGGTCACAAGCACCAGCAGGCCGCCCACGCCGGCCTGCAGCGCTACCCGCCACGCGCTCGGTAGCCGCGGGCTGACAAAGCTCCAGCCAACCAAGCCGGCCGACAAAGTCAGTGCGGAAATCCGGCGAAAATGCGTGTCACGCATCTGGATTCGCCAGTGCACTCATCCGAAGAATCGCGGTAACACCGACCCGGACGTCTCGCGCAGTTCTGCCAGCGAGACCGTGAACAGGCCCTGAACCTCTACGGCGTCCGAGCCCTGATCGACGACGCCGATGCGGACGGCGGGCAGTCCCCGCACCTCACACATCGAACGGAACCGGCTCTCCTCGGTTCGCGGCACCGCCACCAGCACCCGGCCGGCCGACTCGGAAAACAACATCACGAACGGATCGCTGCCCTCGGGAAGCACTATGCGGCAACCGGTTTCACCTGCCAGCGCCGATTCGACGATGGCCTGCGCCAGACCACCTTCGGACAGGTCGTGCGCGGCGGAGACCAGCCCGTCCCGTGACGCCGAGCTCAGCACGTCGGCCAGTAGCTTCTCGCGCGCCAGGTCAACCGCCGGTGGCCGCCCGCCCAGATGGTCGCCGGTAACCTGCGCCCAGATGGAGCCGTCGAATTCATCGCGCGTTTCGCCCAGCAGCAGCAAGGTCTCGCCGGGTTCGCTGCCGAAAGACGTGCGGAGACATCGGCTCACGTCGTCCAAGACACCCAGTACCCCGACCACCGGCGTGGGCAGGATCGCCGCCGACCCGGTCTGGTTGTAGAAGCTGACATTGCCGCCGGTCACCGGAATCCCCAGGGCCGCACAGCCATCGGCCAGACCTCGCACCGCCTGCGCGAATTGCCACATGACTCCGGGGTCCTCGGGTGAGCCGAAGTTGAGGCAATTGGTCACCGCGACCGGGGTGGCACCGGTGACGGCGACGTTGCGGTACGCCTCGGCCAACGCCAGTTGCGCACCGACGTACGGGTCCAGCAGCGTGTAGCGCCCCGAGGCGTCGGTCGACACCGCGATGCCGCGGCCGGTCGACTCGTCGATGCGCAATACGCCGCCGTCAGCGTGCTCGGCCAACACTGTGTTGCCGCGCACATACCGGTCGTACTGCTCGGTGATGAACGCCCGGCTGCACAGGTGCGGGCTGCCAAGCAGCGCAAGCAAAGTCGCGCGCAGTTCATCACCGGTGGTCGGACGGCGCAGCCCGCTCGAGGTGTCCGCATTCAGGGCGTCCAGCGATTCGGGGCGGGTAACAGGGCGCTGGTACACCGGACCTTCGTGGGCCACGGTGCGCGGTGGCACGTCGACGACCGTCTCGCCGTGCCAGGTGATCTGCAGGCGGTCGCCGTCGGTGACCTCACCGATGACGGTGGCCAGCACCTCCCATTTGCGGCAAACCGCAAGGAAGGCATCCACATTCTCCGGCGCGACCACCGCGCACATCCGCTCCTGCGACTCACTGGAAAGAATCTCGGCGGGCGTCATATTGGCCGCGCGCAACGGGACGGTGTCCAATTCGACCCGCATACCACCATCGCCAGCCGACGCGAGTTCAGATGTGGCACAAGATAATCCGGCACCGCCGAGGTCTTGGATGCCGATCACCAACCCGGCCGCGTACAGCTCGAGGCAGCACTCGATCAGCACCTTCTCGGTGAACGGGTCACCGACCTGCACCGAGGGCAGCTTCTTGCGGCCGGGGCCCCCGCCCTCGTCACCGCCGAAGGTCTCCGAAGCCAACACCGACACGCCACCGATGCCGTCCAGGCCGGTGCGCGCACCGAACAGGATGATCTTGTTGCCGGTGCCGGACGCGAAGGCCAGGTGCAGATCCTCTTTGCGCAGCGCCCCGACGCACAGCGCGTTGACCAGCGGGTTGCCCGCATAGGACGCGTCGAACACGGTCTCACCGCCGATGTTGGGCAAGCCCAATGAGTTCCCGTAGCCGCCGATACCGCGAACCACGCCGTCGAGCACGCGGCGGGTGTCCGGCGCGTCGGCCGCGCCGAATCGAAGCTGGTCCATCACCGCGACCGGTCGCGCGCCCATGGCCATGATGTCGCGGACGATCCCGCCGACGCCGGTGGCCGCACCCTGGTAGGGCTCGACGTAGGACGGGTGGTTGTGCGATTCCACCTTGAAGGTGACCGCCCAGCCGTCGCCGATGTCGACGACCCCGGCGTTCTCGCCGATCCCGGCGAGCATGCCGGCGCGCATCTCGTCGGTCGTGGTCTCACCGAAGTAGCGCAGGTGAACCTTGGACGACTTGTACGAGCAGTGCTCACTCCACATCACCGAGTACATCGCCAGCTCGGTGTCGGTGGGTCTGCGGCCCAGGATCTCGCGTATCCGCTGGTACTCGTCGTCTTTGAGGCCAAGCTCGTGAAATGGTTGCGGCAGGTCAGGGGTCGTCGCGGCGTGCTCGACGGTGTCAATCACCTGGGTGCGCGCGGTCGTCACGGCAACAGTCTAAGAGTTACGCGCCGCGGAGCATGCGTGCACTTTCGGCGTCGGCTGGATAGAACAATTCGACGGCGAGTTCGGCAAGGGTGACATCGAGCGGAGTTCCGAACGTGGTCAGCGTTGTGAACATCGACAGCCGTTGCCCGCCGCCGACATCGAGCACGAAAGGAATGAGCAGCGAGGCGTTGTCGGCCGGCGCCCCCGGCGCTTTGGCAGCAGCAGTCGCGACGCCGGGGTATCCGCGCACCTCCTCGTCGATCTCCTGCAACACCGGGTCGCCGGTGAGCGCAATCGCGCGCCGGAGCTGGTTCAGCAAGTAGCCCGCCCATTCGGCGAAATTCAGTGTCCGCCCGGCGAGGCCATCAGGGTGCAGGGACAAGCGGTACACGTTGGCAGGCGGGCCGAGCAGATGCTCGGGCAGACCGGCGGTAAGCGCGGACGCCGCAGCATTGGTCCCCACGATGTTCCAGCAGCGATCGATGACGACGCCCGGGTACGGGTCGTGCGCATCGAGGAGGCGCTGCACTGCGTCCCGAGCCGGGGAGAGCGCGGCATCATCCAGTGGGCGCGACTGGTAACGCGGCGCAAACCCGGCAGCGAGCAGCAGCGAGTTGCGCTCCCGCAGCGGAATGTCGAGGCCCTCGGCGAGGGCAAGCACCATCTCGGGACTGGGACGGGAACGCCCGGTCTCGATGAAGCTCAGATGTCGCGCCGACACGCCCACGCTCAGCGACAGGTCGAGCTGACTCACCCGTCGACGCGCCCGCCAGTCGCGCAACAGGACACCAACCGCCGCGTGGCTCACCAAGCAACGGTAACCACGCCGGTGCACCCGTCGCGATGACCTCGGAGGTAATTGTGTCGCCGCATCGTGCCGGGACACGCTTGGCGCAACGCGCTTGATCGAAGCGCCTGACCGATGGAGGGAACATGACCGACATCCGATCCGCCCCGGCCAACACGAATACCGACTCGGACGCCCCCGGGTTCAGCGCCGAGATGTTTGCGGCGTTCTGGGCCGCGCCCGACTTGTCGCGCGGGTTGAACATCCTGGCCGACGACATCACCGGCTACTGGCCGGGCGACCCGGAGCCGGTCCGGGGGATCGGAGCATACACGGCGAAGATCGCCGAACTGCTGGACGCCGCACCGGATCTGCACCTCGACGTCGTCGATAGCGCGACGGTTCCCGGTGCCGCCGTTGCCGAGGAGCTGGTGTTCTTGCACTACGTCGGTGAGGGGGACCGGCCCGGACGGACCGTTCCGGATCCGCGGAATCGACCGGGTTCGCGCCCGCGACGGGATCGTCGTGGAGAACGTTATCCGCTACGACCCGGTTTTCCTTCCCCAGCGCTGAGGACTGGCGGCGCCCCGGCAGGGCCCTCGCCCGCCCTTTGGCTTCAGTTATTGCCCGACGACACAGAACACGTTGCCCTCGGGGTCGGCCAGCACCACCCAGCGGTAGTTGTCGCCGAACCTGTGCCGACCGACCTCACTGGCCCCGGCCGCCGTCAGCCGCGACACTTCGGCATCAACATCGGCCGCACGGAAGTCGAGGTGCACGCGGTTTTTCCCGGGGGTGGGATCGGGCACCTTCTGGAATCCGAGCGGGGGTCCTTCCGACAGGGTCACCGCGGTGAACTCGTCGGCGAGCAGCTCCTGGGTCGTGCCACCGAACTGGTCGGCCCACCATCCGGCCAGCTTTGCGGGATCAGCGCAGTCGAAGGTGACCATCTCAATGTTGAGCGCCATACCGCCAGACCTTAAGCCGTCGGGGACAAAAACGCTTGCAGCGCTGCCGAATAGGCGGCCACGTCATGGGCACCCATCAACTCGCGTGCTGCGTGCATCGCAAGCTGGGCGGCGCCGACGTCGACGGTGGGGATGCCGGTCCGAGCCGAGGCGAGCGGCCCAATCGTCGACCCACACGGCAGGTCGGCCCGGTGCTCGTATCGCTGCAATCCGACCCCGGCCTGCTGGCAGGCCAGCGCGAACGCCGCCGCCGTGCGCCCATCGGTGGCGTACCTCAGATTGGGGTGCACTTTGAGCACCGGCCCGCCGTTGATTTCGATCGGATGGCCCGGCTCGTGCCGCTCCGGGTAGTTGGGGTGAGTGGCATGCGCCATGTCGGCCGAGGCCAGCAGCGAAACCGGCAGGCGCCGCAGGAAGTCTTCCCGGTTGCCGCCCGCCGCAAGCACGATCCGTTCCAGGACGGTGCTGAGCAGGTCGGACTGCGCACCGTGATCGGAGGACGAACCGACCTCCTCGTGGTCGAAGAGCGCCAACACAGGCACAAGACCGCGCGGCTCATCCGTCAGTAAGGCCTCCATCCCCGCGTAGCAACTGGCTTGGTTATCCAGCCGCGGAGCGCTCAGCAGGTCGCCATCGGCGCCGATCACTGTGGACGGGGTCAGATCGTGTGTCATCAGGTCAGCGGAGAGCACGTTGGCCGCCGCCACCCCGCAGCGCTCGGCGACGTAGTCGACGAACGACGCTGCGGCATCGCCAGCACCCCATACCGCGTTGAGGTGTCGCTGCGGGTCCAGCGTGAGCGACTTGCGGTCCTCGGCCAGATGGATGGCCAGCTGCGGCACCCGCAGGATCGGATCGTCAATCCGCACCAGCCGCTGGGTGAGTCGGCCGCCATCACGGACCGACAACCGCCCACTGATACCCAGATCTCGGTCCAGCCAGGAGTTGAGCCACGCTCCCCCGTACGGCTCGAGCGCCACCACCCGCCAGCCGGCTACCAGACGGTCCGGATGCTGCTTGACCCGCAAGTTAGGGCTGTCGGTGTGTGCGCCGACGATCCGGAATGCGCCGTCCGTGCCATCAGCGTTGCCCGAGTTCCAGGCGACCAGCGAGCCGGCGCGAACGGTGAAGTAGCGGCCGGGCCGCTCCGGCCAGCGGTCGGCTTCGCTCAGTTCGGTATATCCCGCGTCGAGCAGCCGAACGGCCACCGTAGCGCACACATGAAACGGTGACGGAGACGCGTCGATGAAATCGCACAGGCCCCGTGCACTGGCTGAGGTCTTTAGCTGGTCTCCAGGCCCGCCGGACATGTTGACCATCATCGCTGTCGGCGACGGCGGAGTTCACGCTAGGGTCTGCAGAGTGCCTCCGGTTCAGCCGCAATCCATTCTCGCGCCGCTGACGCCTGCCGCAATCTTCCTCGTGGTCACCGTCAACGCCGGTGGCGAGCAGACGGTGCACGATGCGCTGGGCGACATATCCGGGCTTGTGCGCGCCATCGGTTTCCGCGAGCCACCGAAACGGTTGTCGGCGATCGCCTCGATCGGCTCCGACGCCTGGGATCGCTTGTTTTCCGGACCACGTCCCGCCGAACTGCACCCTTTCACCGAGCTGACCGGACCGCGGCACACCGCCCCGGCGACACCTGGGGACCTGTTGCTCCACATCCGGGCCGAAAGCTTGGATGTCTGTTTTGAATTGGCGGACCGCATCCTGAAGTCCATGGCAGGTGCTGTCACCGTTGTCGACGAGGTCCACGGCTTCCGTTACTTCGACAACCGCGACCTGCTCGGCTTCGTCGACGGCACCGAAAACCCTGACGGCCCATTGGCAATCAGCGCCACCGCCATCGGCGATGAGGATCCCGACTTCGCCGGCTCGTGCTACGTCCACGTGCAGAAGTACGTACACGACATGGCGTCGTGGGGCTCGCTATCGGTCACCGAGCAGGAGCAAGTGATCGGCCGGACCAAGCTGGAAGACATCGAGCTCAACGACGACGAGAAGCCGCCGAACTCTCACATCGCACTCAACGTGATCGAAGACGACGACGGCACCGAGCTGAAGATCGTGCGCCACAATATGCCGTTCGGCGAGCTGGGCAAAGGCGAATACGGCACGTACTTCATCGGCTATTCGCGCACGCCTGAGGTTACCGAGCACATGTTGCGCAACATGTTCCTCGGCGATCCGCCCGGCAACACCGACCGAATCCTGGATTTCTCCACCGCGGTCACCGGCGGGCTGTTCTTCTGCCCCACCGTCGATTTCCTTGATGATCCACCGCCTTTGCCCGCGCCCCTGCAGACAGAGCGGCCAGCCGCACCCGCCTCTGACGACGGCTCACTTTCGATCGGCAGCCTGAAAGGAACCACGCAATGAAGAACAACCTCCACCGTGATCTGGCACCGGTCACCGACGCCGCTTGGGAGGAAATCGAATTAGAGGCCACGCGGACATTCAAGCGCCATATCGCCGGACGCCGAGTGGTTGACGTCAGCGAGCCCGGCGGGCCGGTCACCGCGGCGGTCAGCACCGGTCGTCTGGTCGACGTGCAGGCACCCACCGACGGTGTGGTGGCGCACCTGCGGGCCAGCAAACCCCTTGTCCGGCTTAGGGTTCCATTCACCCTGTCGCGTTCCGAGATCGACGACGTCGAACGTGGTTCGCAGGACTCCGACTGGGACCCGGTCAAGGCTGCCGCCAAGAAGCTGGCGTTCGTCGAGGACCGAGCCATCTTCGAGGGCTACGCCGCCGCGTCGATTGACGGCATCCGCAGCTGCAGCTCCAACAAGCCGCTGACGTTGCCCGAGGATCCTCGCGACATGCCCGATGCCACCTCGCAGGCGTTGACCTCGCTGCGTCTCGCCGGCGTCGACGGTCCCTACTCGGTGCTGCTATGTGCCGACGTCTACACCAAGGTCAGCGAGACGACCGAACAGGGATATCCGATCCGCGAACATCTGAATCGGCTGGTGGGCGGGGATATTATTTGGGCTCCCGCGATCGATGGTGCTTTTGTGCTCACCACCCGTGGCGGGGACTTCGACCTGCAGCTGGGCACCGACGTCTCTATCGGGTACACCAGCCACGACGCCGACACCGTGCAGCTGTATCTGCAGGAGACACTGACGTTTTTGTGCTACACCGCCGAAGCCTCGGTCTGCCTCGGCCCGTAGGTGTTGGGTCGGGTGGTGATGCCAGTGCGATCGCCGCTTAACACAACGACTTTCGCGCTACTAGAGGTCAAGGACGAGATCGCTTTCCGGGGCCGCTGAGCAGATCAGCACCCTTCCCTGCCCGGGCGGCTCCAGCGGCGATTGGACATACGTCGTCGCCCCGTCGACCACTCCGGTCTCACACAGGTGGCACACGCCGCTTCGGCACGAGAAACGGGTTGGCACGTCACAGGCCTCGGCCAGGTCCAGGATATTGCCGTAATCGGCAGACCAGTTGACGGTGAGCCCGCTGCGGGCGAACGTGATCGGCGGCCCGGTCCCCGGTGGTCCCGTGGGCGGGTGTGGCGGCCTGCGCGGGGCCCCGTCGACGATGCCGGGATTGATCGGCGGTAGAGCACCGAACAATTCGCTGTGGATACGGGCGGGGTCGATTCCGGCGGCGGTGAGGGCGTCGCGCATGTCGGACATGAATTGCGTTGGACCGCAAAGATACGCCGCCGCATCGGGCGGCAACCCCAGCGCCGCAATCGTCGGCTGGCCCAGACGCCCCTGCGTCCGCGTGTAGAACAACAGCTGCCGAGCGTGCGGCAATGACTCGATCAGAGTCGTGACTTCTGCTGCAAAAGCCTGGGTTTCGCGGTCACGGGTCGTGTGCAGCCACCAGATGTCGCGGGTGCTGCGCGCAGCCGACAGCGTGTGCAACATCGCCAACACCGGAGTGATACCGATTCCCGCTGAGATCAGGACCACTGGATTGCTGCCATCGGTGAGGTAGAAGTCGCCACGCGGGGGGGCGGCCTCAACGACAGACCCGGGTTCGATGTGGGTGTGCAACCAGCGGCTCACCAAGCCGTGATCTTCGCGCTTGACGCTGATGCGGTATTCCCCCGCAGCGGGGTCACCCGACAGGGAGTAGCTGCGCATTGGCGTTGGCTCGGCGGCACCCGGGATTCTCACCGTCAGGTACTGGCCGGGAAGCGGCGGTGGCAGCGAGCCGCGATCGTCGGCTTGCAGACGGATCGACATCACCCGAGGGCTTTCCCGGGCTATTGCGCTGACCCGCAGCGGGCGGAATCCGTTCCACCCCGGCTCGACCCCGACGGCCGGTGCGGTCTCGGTCGCCGCGCTGTCGTGCGCTTTCAGCATGTCGCTGAACGACTGCACCCAACCCGGGCTGAGCGCCGCAATGTCGACGACCTTGCGGAGTTGTTCGATGTTGCGGTTAGGCAGATACAACAGCGCGTCCACGTCGGCGACGCTGAGCTCGTGACGACCACGCCGGGTCCGCACGATGTCGTCACCGGCACGGACCTGTCCCTCCGTGATGACCCGGAAGTAAAAGCCCGGACGGTGTTGGGCGACAAGCAGATTAGGCATTTCCGGTTCGTTCAGTCGCAGGCCGACCCGGAAACAGGTGACGCGCGGCTGAGTGACCTCGAACTCGGCGCTGCCGATGCGGTAGCGATCCCCGATACATACGTCGCCGTCGGCTAGCCCGGTGACAGTGAAGTTTTCGCCGAAGTGACCGGGTTCCAGGTCGTCACGACCCAGGTAGGTCTTCCAGAAGTCATACGACTCGGTCTGGTACACCATGACAGCGCGTTGTTCCCCACCGTGACCCGCAAGATCGCCCTGGCCGTCACCGTCGACGTTGAGCCGGCGCACCACGACCGGTCCCGCGACCGGGGTCTTCCATATCCCGGTGTAAACGGTCTTGTCCCGCCAGTGCACGTCCTTGGGCATGCCCACGTTTACCGAAACAAGCCTGCCCACCGTGTCTCCTTGGGTACTTGGGCGTCGCGGAAGAGCCTAGGTCAGCGGCTCGCCACCGTCGACCTTGATCGTCATACCGGTGAGGAAAGTGTTGGTCATCGCGAACAGCACGGCGCTGGCGATGTCGTCCGGGGTTCCGATTCGCCCCGCCGGGTTGCGGGCGGCGATGTGCTCGAAGTAATCCCGCTTGCCGTCGTCGCCGAGCGAGTCCCAAGCGCCCGTATCGATTACTCCGGGTGAAATCGCGTTGACCCTGACCGGTGCCAGTTCAACGGCCAGCCATCGGGTGAGGAAGTCGACAGCGCCATTGGTGACACCCACCCCGAGATAGCCGACGTTGAGCTTGAAGGCGTGAACCCCCGAGAACAACACCAACGACCCGCCCGGGTTGATCTGTGGCGCAAAGTATTTGGCCAGCATGGCGGGGCCGATGACTTTGGTGTCAAACGACAGCTGAAGGTTGTGGCGCCGCAGGTCGGCCAGCTTTCCGCGAGCGCGCGCGGAGGCGGTTGACACCAGGTGATCGACGGCGCCCACTCGATCGGCGAGGCCGGCAATCGAGTCGTCGTCGGTGAGGTCGACGACCTCGGCGGTGATGTCAGCGCCGCTGTAGGCGCTGGCCAGCTTGGCTTGATCCCGTCCGGCCACGATGACGCGTGCCCCTTCCGACTGCGCCAGCAAAGAGACGGCACGCGCGATCCCGCTACCGCGTCCGACCACCACGACGGTCTTGTCCTGCAACGAGTTACCCACCCGCACCCCTCCTGCACCCGAATTGGGATAACTGACCCAGAATATTCCCCGTCAGCCGGGCGGTCAACTCCCGCGCAGGCTATTGCGAGCCGCCGGTTTTGGTGCATACTGGGATGGACATCCCAGAACTGTGGTGGGGGCGGTCTCCGAATATCGACGCCGTCCCACATGGTGCAGGAGGAATCTCATGCCGGCCGTTCATCATCGATACATCACCGTCAACGGTCATCGGCTGTTCTTCCGTGAAGCCGGCAGGCCCGATGCGCCCGCGTTGGTCCTCCTGCACGGATTTCCGACCAGCTCCCACATGTTCCGCCGTCTGATTCCGGCGCTGGCCGACGGCTACCACGTGGTCGCGCCCGACCATCTGGGCTTCGGGCTCTCCGACGCGCCGCCGGTGGAGGAGTTCGATTACACCTTCGATGCGCTCACCGACCTGACCGCGGGGCTGCTGCGCAGCTTGGGCATCGATCGGTACGCGATGTACGTACAGGACTACGGCGCCCCGATCGGCTGGCGGCTGGCGCTTCGCGAGCCGTCCGCAATTGTGGCGATCATCAGCCAAAATGGCAACGGCTACGACGCCGGGTTCGTCGAGAGCTTCTGGAAGGTCGTGCAGGCCTACCAAAATGAACAGACGGCCGATACCGAGGCCGCAGTGCGGCAGTTCCTCACCTTGGACGCCACCCGGTGGCAGTATCTCACCGGCGTTGCCGACGAGACGCTGGTCGACCCCGAGTGCTGGCATCACGACTACGCGCTGATATCCCGGCCCGGCAACGACCTGGTCCAGCTGAAATTGCTGCGGGACTACGCCACCAACGCGCCGCTTTACCCTCGCGTCCATGAATACTTCCGCGCCAGCCGCGTGCCGCTGCTGGCGGTCTGGGGCCGCGGCGACAAAATCTTCGGCCCGGCCGGCGCCGAGGCGTTCGCCGACGACCTGCCCGACGCCGAGATTCATCTGCTCGACGGCGGGCACTTCCTGCTGGAGTCCGCACTGGGCGAGGTCGCAGAGTTGACCCGAAACTTCCTCGCCAAGGTGCACGTGCCGACCTGACGAGGCCGGCGGACGGCACATCGCAGCAATGGGCTGGATATCCCATAATCGGAGGCGCTCACAGGTTAGCCTGACGCGATGGCCCATCCCGATGTTCAGGACGAACAACGGTTGACCGCCAAGGGGCGTGCCACCCGCGACAGG
>DATKEW010000088.1:0-9636 GCA_035511785.1 Mycobacterium sp. | reverse complement strand
ATCCGTCGCCCCGGCGGGTGGGGTGATGCTCACCGAATCTACGGCGCGACTCGTTGAGGGCGCGGCGAGCCTCGGCGAGCCCGAACTGGTTCAGATCAAGGGTGCCGACGCGCCGGTACCCGCCCGTCGGCTGTTGGGCATGGGAGAACAGCACCGCGGGATCAGTCGTTCTGAGTCGAAGTTGGTCGGACGGCGATGGGAGATGTCCGCCGTCGAAGGCTTGTTGGACCGCGCGATCGATGGCCACGGCATGGTGGTCGGCATGCTGGGTCCGCCCGGCATCGGCAAGAGCCGCCTCGTGCGTGAGGTCTCGGCGATGGCAGCCGCCCGGGGTGCCGACGTGTTCACCGCCTTCTGCGAATCGCACACCAGCCAGATCTCCTTCCACGTCGTGGCGCGGCTGCTGCGGGCCGTCACCGGCATTGAGGGCCTTGACCCAGATGCCGCCCGGGCACGGATACGGGCTCAGGCTGGCGAAGCAGAGCCGGAGGACTTGTTGCTCCTTGACGACCTGCTGGGCATCGCCGATCCCGATGTGGAGCTGCCCAAGATCGATCCGGATGCTCGGCGGCGGCGGGTGACCGCGCTGGTAAATGCCGCGTCGCTGGCCCGCCAAAGCCCCGCGCTCTACGTCATCGAGGACACCCATTGGATAGACGAGGTCAGCGAGTCGATGCTGGCCGAGTTTCTCACCGTGATCCCGCGGGCGCCGTCGTTTGTGCTGGTCACTTACCGCCCCGAATATCAGGGCGCGTTGAGCCGAATCGACGGCGCCCAAACCATAACCCTTGCGCCACTGAGTGATTCGGAGACCGCAGCGCTGGTCTCGCAGCTGCTAGGGTTGCATCCCTCGGTCGGTGAGTTGGCCACCATGATCACCGAGAGGGCCGCCGGTAATCCATTTTTCGCCGAAGAGATAGTGCGTGAGCTGGCCGAGCGCGATGTGCTGCGCGGCAGCCGCGGCGCCTACATGTCGATGGCGCATGTCGATGACGTCAGTGTGCCGGCCACGTTGCAGGCGACCATCGCCGCGCGCATCGATCGCCTTCCGCCAGAAGCAAAACGTACGTGCAGCGCGGCGGCGGTCATCGGGTCGCGGTTCAACCTGGACCTGCTGACACAACTAGGCGTCGAACCCGTCGTCGACGAACTGGTGGCGGGCCAGTTCATCGAGCAGATCACGTTCACCCGGCAACCCGAGTACGTATTCCACCATCCGATGATTCGGACCGTGGCCTACGAATCGCAGCTCAGATCGGATCGCGCCGAGATGCACCGGCGCATTGGGGCTGCGATCGAATCAGGTGATCCAGCAGCGGCCGATGAAAATGCCGCCTTGATCGGCGAGCATCTGGACGCGGCCGGTGATCTGCACGCCGCCTACGGCTGGCACATGCGCGCCGCAGCCTGGGCCACCAACCGTGACATCGCCGCGGCATGGCTGAGTTGGGAGCGGTCCCGAACGATCGCCGACGCCCTACCCGCCGATGACCCCGACCGAGCGGCCATGCGCATTGCCCCGCGCACCATGTTGTGTGGGGCCGCCTTTCGAGTCCATGAACATGTAGCCGGTGACCGCTTTGACGAGTTGCGCGAGTTGTGCGGCGCCGCCGGAGATAAGGCCTCGCTGGCCATCGCCATGGCGGGGCTGGTGATGGATCATGCGCTTGAGGACCGGCTGCGCGAGGCCTCGCAGCTGGCATCGGAGGCCATGGCCCTCATCGAGTCGATCGACGATCCCACCTTGACGGTGGGACTGTCCGTCGCCCCTATCTACGCCAAGGGTGAGAACGCCGAATATTCTGATGTGTTGCGGTGGTCACAGAGAGTCATCGACCTGGCCGCTGGTGACCCGGCTATGGGCAACTTCATTATCGGATCTCCCTTAGCGCTCGCCTTGACGAACCGGGCTATCGCTCGTTATGCCCTCGGACGTGACGGATGGCGAGAAGGCCTGCAGCAGGGCCTGGCCATGGCCCGCAGCACCGACCCCATGTCTTACGTAACGGTCGCTGCATACGTCTACTTCGCGGGAATAGCGTATGGCGTACTGAGGTCCGACGATCGTGCGATGCGCGAGATCGAGAACGCTTTACGGATTGCCGAACGATCCGGTGATGATTTGGCTCTGGCAGTCGCCCGGATGACGTTGGGCGTTGCGCTGGTGCACCGCCACACGGGTATGGAGCGTGACCGAGGACAGAAGCTCCTCGCCGAGCTCAGCGATGTGTTCGTACGCCGGGAATATCTCCGGTCCCAGTTATCGGTTGTCGAGGTGTACTTGGCGCGTGAGAGGGTTCGGCGTGGAGATCGCGATGACGCCATACCGCTCATGCTTGCCACCGTCGACCATCAGTTCCGCAAGGGACTGCTGCTCGGGTGGGGCCTTCCAGCGACGGGTGCTCTGGTGGAGACACTGCTCGATCGCGGGTCCGACGGTGACGTGGGCGAAGCCGAGGCAGCAATCGAGCGGCTAGCGGGCGCGCCAGCCGAAGAGGCTCTGGCGATACGTGAGGTCTGGTTGCTACGACTACGGGCACTACTGGCGCGGGCTCGAGGTGATGCCGACGCCTATACACACTTACGGGATCGCTACCGTGATATGGCGAAATCCCTTGACTTCGAAGGGCATATCGACTGGGCCGAGGCGATGCCATGACGGCGTGCGGTCCCGACTTTCAGTCGTGCGTCCAGGGCGCGGATTTCGCGGGCGGATTTTCCGCCATGAGCGCACACTCGAAGCCGTCAGCGCACACTCGACAACAAGCTACTGCGGGGCGGGGTGCCGGACAAACGTCCGTGGCTGGGTGAATGACCTGATTCCCTCGACGCCGAGCTCTCGCCCGATGCCGGACTGGCCGCAGCCGCCGAACGGCAGGCGCGGGTCCTGGGCGGCCAGGCCGTGGCAGTTGACGCTGACCGTACCCGCCACCAGCTGGCCCGCGATGCGGTCGGCGAGTGCTTCGTCGCCGGTCCAGACCGACGCGGTAAGGCCGAATTCGGTTGCGTTGGCTGCGGTTACGGCGTCCTCGATGCTGTCGTAGCCGAAGATCGGCAGCACCGGACCGAACTGCTCCTCGGTGGCCAGCGCCGAGTCCGGGGCCAGATCGGTAACGACGGTCGGCAACGTGAAGTATCCGCCGGCGTCGGCGTCCGCCTCACGGATCCGTCCCGCGGTCCGCACCGTCGCGCCCTGCGCCTCGGCATCGCCGACCAGCGCGGTGACCCGGTTGCGTCCGGCGGCGGTATGCAGCGGCCCCAGCGTCACCTCGTCGGCGAGGCCGTCGCCGATCACCTCCCGCTCGCAGCGGGCCAGCACCGCCTCGGCCAGCTCACCGACCCGCTCCCTGGGCGCATACAGCCGCTTGATTGCCATACACACCTGGCCGCCGGTGGTGTAGGTCGCTGTCACCAGCCGCTCCACCAGCTCATCGCTGACCGCGATGTCGGGCGCGATGATCGCGGCGTCGTTCCCGCCGAGTTCGAGCAACACCGGGGTGAGCCGCCGAGCGGCTGCCGCCATGACGGCACGCCCGGTGGCGACGCCGCCGGTCAGCGAGATGAGGTCGATGCCGGGGTGGGTGACCAGCGCCCGGGCGAGCTCGCTGCCCGGGCCCGCGAGCACGTTCACCACGCCCGGCGGCAGCGCCGCGGCCAGCGCCCCGGCAAGCTGCAGCGTCGCCAGTGGACAGGTCGGCGGCACCTTGACGACGGCCGTGTTGCCCGCGGTCAGCGCCGACGCCAGCTTCGTCATCGTCAGAGCGAGCGGCCAGTTGAACGGAAGCACGAGCGCGGCCACACCGAACGGCTCCCGGTGCAGCCGTGGGTATTTCGATTGCGGGTCGACCTGTTCGGGCGCCAGCGCCGCCTCGGCCATCGACCCGATGAGTGCGGCGAGGCCCGGTCCGGCGCTGATCTCGAAATTCGCTTCGCTGAGCACCTTGCCGTGCTCGCGAGTGTACAGCCGCGCGCCATCCCGTCCGGCCAACCGTTCGGCCGCCGTAGTCGCCGCGGCCGCAAAAGCCGCAACCCGCTCCGCAACGCTCAGCGCTCGCCATCCGGGTGCTGCGCGCCGCGCCGCCGACACCGCGGCGTCGAGCTGGGCGCTGTCGGCGGCGGGCGCGTGGCCGACGATCTCGCCCGGGCGGGCCGGATTGTGCACGGGGTAGGTCCCGGCGGCGCCTGGCTGCGGCCGGCCGCCAATCGTCAGCACCGACTGATCACCGGCGGCCTGGGTTTCCCGCTTCATCGTCGTTGATCCGGTCATCACCCAATCTCCCAACTGCGGGGCAACCTTGACCCGCTGCGATTGTCCCGCCATCGTAAGTCGCTATGACGCCGATCAGGTTTTCGAGTCCGGTGAGGGCCCCATGAAAGCGGTTGTGCTGCGCGAGGTCGGGCGGCCCACCGCGGTGGAGGAGCTCGCGCTGCGGCCCGTCGACAAGCACGAGGTGCGGGTGCAGCTGCGCGCCAGCGGCGTATGCCACAGCGACCTGTCGCTCCGCGACGGGTCCATACCGACCCTGCTGCCGTCGACGCTCGGCCATGAGGGCGCCGGGATCGTCGCTGAGGTTGGCGGTGACGTCACCACGGTCAGCCCGGGCGACCACGTGGTGCTGACGTGGAACGTGCCATGCCGGTCCTGCCCGCATTGCCTACGCGGCGAGGCCCAGCTGTGTGTGCACGGCTACGACCACGCCTACGGTGATCCCTACGCCGAGAGTGCCGGCGGGCCGGTGTGGCCGGGAATGGGTGTCGGGTCGCTGGCCGAACAGACGCTGCTACCGGCAGCGGCGGTCGTGCCGGTCGATGAATCGCTGCCTCTCGACCTCGCCGCGCTGCTAGGTTGCGGCGTAACCACCGGGGTCGGCGCGGTGATGCGCACCGCGGCCGTCCGCCCCGGCGAGACCGTGCTCGTCATCGGTTGCGGCGGGGTGGGTCTGGCCGCGATCCAGGGGGCCCGGCTGGCCGGCGCGTCGCGAATCATCGCCGCCGACCGGGTGGCCGCCCAACTGCCCGCCGCGACGGCCAACGGCGCGACCGACACCGTGGACGCGAGCGAGGTCGACCTCGCCAGCGCGGTGCGCGACCTCACCGGAGGCGCCGGGGTCGACCACGGAATCGAGGTGGTGGGCAAGCCCGCGACGATGCGTGCGGCTTACGACGCCACCCGCCGCGGCGGCAGGGTAACCCTGGTGGGCGCGGCCGGGATCTCGGAAGAGGTGACGTTTCCTGCGCTGTCATTGATGGCCGACGGCAAGACGATCCAGGGCAGCGTCTACGGTGCCAGCGACCCGGCGCGCGACATCCCGGTACTCGCCGAGCTTGCCCAACGCGGGCAGCTCGACCTCGAAGCGCTGGTGACCCGACGGATCGGTATCGACGACGTCGAGACGGCGTTCACCGACATGACCGCAGGGCGAGGAGCGCGCAGCGTCGTCTGCTTCGCTTGAATATTCAGCGAGACAACGTGATTGCCTGCTCCGGGCAGTTCTGCTCGCCGACGACGGCCTGCTCCTCGAGCTCACCCGAGACGTCCTCGACGAGCACGATGGAGTGGCCGACCTCGTCGGCGTCGAAGACGTCGGGCGCCAACGTGTAGCAACGCCCGTGGCCGGTGCAGCGGTCAGCGTCGACCGACACGCGCGTCATACGCGCCGCTCTCCCCCGCAAGCGGGAGGTGCCCCCACCTCATCGCTGCATACCAAATCGTGGCCGGCGCGGGTCATGGCGTGGATACCGGAAAGGTCAGCGGCAGTGATTCCACCGACCGCAGCCCGCGAGTGTAGGTGAGCTCGACGCCGGGCGCGATCTCGTAATCCGGGATGCGCCGGTGGAATTCGCGCAACGCCACCCGCAGCTCCATGCGGGCCAGGTGAGAGCCGAGACAGCGGTGCGGACCACCGCCGAAGGCGCGGTGCCGGTTCGGGTTGCGAGCGAAGTCCACGACCTCCGGATCGGGGAACTCGGCGGGGTCCGTGTTGGCCGCACCGAGTAACGGGCTGACCCGTTCGCCTTTGCTGATGGGGCATCCGCCCACCTCGACGTCTTGGATGGCGACCCGAGCGACGCCCGGCACCGGTGTCTCCCAGCGCAACAACTCCTCGATGGCACTCGGCAGGACGTCGGGCTGCTCGACGAGCTGATGACGGTGGTCGGGGTGTCGCGCCAGGTATACGAAGAAGCAGTCGAGCGAGTCGGTGACCGTGTCCAGTCCCGCGATCAGGAACAGGAAGCAGGTGTCGAGCAGCTCCTCGCGCGATAGCGGTTGTCCGCCCACGTCCGCCGCGATCATCGCCGACAGCACGTCGTCGCGTGGGTTGGCGATGTGGTCTTCGATCGCGTGCTCGAAGTAGTCGTAAATCTGGTGTGCCGCGGGGGCGGCGGCCTCCCCGTGCGTTTGGTGGCGCTGCGCGCCCTCTGGGCGGATCACGCCGTCCTTCCAGACCAGGAATTTGTCGAGGTCTTCCAGCGGCAGGCCGAGCAACTGCAGGAAAACGGTGCACGGAAGGGGTACGGCGAACTCGGCGTGGAAGTCGCATTCGCCCCGGTCGGCGAAGCGGTCGATCATCTCGTTCACCAGCTCGGTGACGCGTGGTTCACGTCGGGCCATCTCCCGCGGAGTGAACAGCGGATCGAGGATGCGGCGGTATTTTGCGTGCTCGGGAGGGTCGATTTGCAGTGGGATCAGCGGCCGCACGTTGCCCAGATCGACCGCATCCATATTCGACGAAAACAGCTCAGTGTGTTTGAGCGCCATCTCGATGTCGGCCAGGCGGCTGAGAACCACCGACCGCGGCGACCGGAACACCGGGGTCGATTCGCGCAACGCCTTGTACATCGGCTGCGGCTCCGCGAGCCCCATTGCCGACTGGTCGACGAATCCATCGGTTTGTGTCATGTCGTCAGCGTGACACCAACGTCTGTGCTGAGCAATAGCTCAGCGCAGGCGAGTCGCTGGTCAGCGCATTCCGCAGCGAGTAGCGTGTTCGTGCGGACGAGTTGGCTGGGCGGCCGCGGCTCGTGCCGGTCCGAAAGGCCCGGGTCGAGTCGAGGAAAGTCCGGACTTCACAGAGCAGGGTGATTGCTAACAGCAATCCGAGGTGACTCGCGGGAAAGTGCCACAGAAAATAAACCGCCACCCTCGCGGTGGTAAGGGTGAAACGGTGCGGTAAGAGCGCACCAGCATTCCGGGTGACCGGAATGGCTAGGCAAACCCCACCCGAAGCAAGGTCAAGAAGGCCGCACGAAAGTGCGGCCGCGCAGGCGTTCGAGGGTTGCTCGCCCGAGTCTGCGGGTAGGCCGCTTGAGGCACCCGGCAACGGTGTGTCCAGATGGATGGTCGCCGCCGCGCCGCCGTTGCTTAAGCCGCGGCGGCGGGGAACAGAATCCGGCTTACAGGCCAACTCGCCCGTCTTAAGCCTGTGAACTGCATATTCAGCTAGTCGGAGCCGCATCCGTCCGCAGTGCGTCCGCAGTAAATCCGAGCACCGAGTCAATCGCGTCCCGCGTCCGGTCCTCAGAATCGGGCCACAGATGGCTGTAGGTGTCCAGCGTCTCGACCGCGCTGGCGTGACCGAGACGTGATTGGACCGTCTTCACACTCTCCCCGTGACGGATCAACAGGCTTGCGTAGTAGTGGCGTACGGCGTGGAAGCCCGTCCCCGCCGGAAGCCCAGACGCCTTGACCGCGGTGCGCCACTTGTGCCCGAACACCGACCGGGTGATCGGCTTCCCCGACAGAGTGAACACCAGGCCGTCAGGGCCGGCGGGAAACTCCGCTAGATGCGCTGCCAGCGCGTCCACAACCACCTGAGGCAACGGAATCATCCTGTTGCTGGCCCGCGTCTTGGGTGGGGCCAGCTCGGGCGCCCGGCCCTGCACCGTAACGAGCTGCCGATCCACCGTCACCACGCGCTCAAGAAACCGCACGCGGTCCACCGTCAACCCGAAGCATTCCCCCTGACGCATGCCGGTGCCCGCCGCCAGCGTGACGAGAGCCTGTAGCTGAGGGGGAGGGCGGCACGGACAGTCTCTACCTGCTCGGTCGCCAACGGCGCCACCTGCTTTCGCTGCGACTTCGGCAACTTCGTTCCATCGCAAGGGTTTGCCGCGATCCGCCGATCGCGGATCGCCGTTTTCATCACCGTGGAAACTATGCCGTGCGCCACCCCGACCGTGGCCGGGGCCAGCGCCAGGCCCTTCACCCACGCCTGTATATCGCTGGGCATGATCGACGAACGGCAGCGGTCGGCCAGCGCCGGATAGGCGTGCCTGCGAAGCATCGTCTCGACGTGCGCCCGTGAGCTGGGCCGCTGTATGTGCATTGCCCGCCACCGCTCCGCATAGTCCCGGAACGTGATCAGTCCGGCCTTCGGGTCGACGTACTGACCGGTGACCACTGCCGCCGTGAACTCATCCAGCCACTTCTGAGCGTCTACCTTGCGCGCGAATACCTTCGCGTGCTCCCGGCCGCGCTCGTCGACATACCTTGCCCGCCAACGCTTCCCCTTGCCGTGAGCGGCGCTCGGGACTGTCTGTGTACTGCCGTCCACGTCGCGGATGGTCTTGACCCAGCGGTCTTCGACGCCGGACCTACGATTGCGCTTCATTCGATTAATCCCTCCTCGCGGGCTGCTTTGATGTATCGCTTCGCTTGGCGGTCTGACACCTTGAAGGCGGCTGCGATCGCGTCTACCCGTGCGGTTGGGGTCGCCTTATGTATCGAAGCCACCTGCTTGAGGAGCTCGGGCGTCACTCTGCGGTGCGTCCCCGCACGCTCTACTTCCTTACGGTCCGGGAGGAAGGAAGCCGGCCCCCAGATCCGCAGGTAGCCACCACCCGCCGGATTCGCCCGGAACACGCCAGCAGCCGCGAACGCATCGTCCCTGATGTTGTCGAGCTTTATCGCGCGCAAATCCTTTGCGCGAACCGGGATTCCGGGTTTGGCTTCGATTGTGGCACTTGTGCAGACGGGAACGCGGTTGCGCACCTCGAACACCAGCCGGCACGAAGGTCTGTTAGGGCCGCCCTCATGAGTGTAGGCGATTTCCCGACAGGCGAAGACATCGCCCATTTGGACAATCTTGTGGTCTGTCACCTCAACGACCCCGCCATCTGGCATCTCAACCAGCACTCGTAGCATCACATCTCCTCCGTGAGGGGACACTAGAAAGTTCGGTACTGACCATCATTGACACGTGACAACCTCACCCACGTCTACACCAAACTCGGGCTCACTTCGCGAGTGCAGCTCGCGCAAGAGGCAGCGCGCCACACCTGACCGAAAGCAGTACGTGCGATGCCTGCTATCGA
Organism: Mycobacterium sp.; assembly: GCA_035511785.1. GTDB lineage: Bacteria > Actinomycetota > Actinomycetes > Mycobacteriales > Mycobacteriaceae > Mycobacterium. The sequence goes on along the minus strand of DATKEW010000088.1, from coordinate 321 downwards.
CCTGAGCCGGAGGGCCACCAGGTGAGCGAAGCGGCTCCGGTTCCTGTCGCCGCGTTTCAGCTGGGGTGTTCGAGTTCTGTTCGGGCCTGGTCGATTTGGTTGTATACGTAGGTCACCATCGCGGCGGTGGTCATCGTCTCACCCTTGTGGGCGAGCGATTCGTAGGTCTGGTCGCAGCGGGGGGCCGGTTCACCACTGGGGATGCCGATCGGCCACCAAAGCATCCGGCAGTGATGGGCACAAGGGAGCTTTGTGACCCCACAAGATCAAGACCTCTACTGAATGCCGGTTGGGCGGCGAACCATCAAAAGCATGAACCGT
>DATKEW010000087.1:0-10196 GCA_035511785.1 Mycobacterium sp. | reverse complement strand
GTTACCGATGGCGGCGATCAGCAGGACGCCGAACCCCACACCGGTCACCACCGCTGCGACGCGCTGTCCGCGCAGCGTCTCTTTCAGGGATTCCGCGGAGTCGACGCCGATCAGCATCAGCACGAACAAGAACAGCATCATCACCGCGCCGGTGTAGACCACGACTTGAACGACGCCCAAAAACAGGGCGTCCTGGACCATGTAAAACACCGCCAGGATGATCATCGTCATCGCCAGGAACATCGCCGAGTACACGGCGTTGACCGCCAGCACCACCCCCAGCGCGCCGATCACTGCCAGCGCACCCAACACCCAGAACGTCACCGCTTCGCCCGTGGAGGTGCGGATGATGGTGTCTTGCGCGAAATTAGTGGCCAGGTTCGAGGCCAGCACGGCGATCACTGGCCGTCTCCGCCGTTCTGGTTCTGGCGCAGGCCATTCGGGGTCACGTTGCCCTGGTAGTAGTCCTTGTCGGTGGCGCCCGGGGCCCTGGGGTGCGGCGGTGCGGCCATCTCGGGCAGCAGCGGGGCGAGCAGCCGGTCCTTCTCGTAGATCAGGTCGGCGCGGTTGTCGTCCGCCATCTCGTAGTCGTTGGTCATGGTCAGCGCCCGGGTGGGGCAGGCCTCGATGCACAGGCCGCAGCCGATGCAACGCAAGTAATTGATCTGATACACCCGGCCGTAGCGTTCCCCGGGCGAGAACCTGGCCTCGTCGGTGTTATCCGCGCCCTCGACGTAGATCGCGTCGGCCGGGCACGCCCAGGCGCACAACTCGCAGCCGATGCATTTCTCCAGCCCGTCCGGGTACCGGTTGAGTTGATGACGGCCGTGGTAGCGCGGCGCCACCGGGCCGGGCTTTTCCGGATACTCCTCGGTGACCGTCTTTTTGAACATCGAGCCAAACGTCACGCCGAATCCGGCGACGGCGTCCAAGAATTTAGCCACGTACTCTCTCCTTGCTGGCACCGGCTGCCGGCGTCACGGCCTGCGCCCGCAGCGGCGGTGTCGGGAATGCCGGTGCGGTGCCGATACTTGCCGGGCTCTCAGTGCGCTGTTTGCGGAGCTGTCGCGCCCGCGTGCGCGGACTCGGGGCGCTGAACGGCCTTCGCAATGACAGCACGAGCACCACGGCAACGACGAAGCTGCAGATCACCAACACCGGGGTCCAATGCTGGTAGCCCTGGTCACGCAGCGAGCGGATGATCGCCGCGATCATCACCCATACCAGCGCGACCGGGATCAGCAACTTCCAGCCCAGCGCCATGAATTGGTCGTAGCGCAGCCGGGGCAGCGAGGCGCGCAGCCAGAAATAGATGAACAGGAACATCCACACCTTGGCGACGAACCAAAGCACTGGCCACCAGCCGGTGTTGGCTCCAACCCACATGTTCAGCGGCCATGGAGCGTGCCAGCCGCCCAGGAACATGGTCGCGGCCAGCGCGGAAACCGTTGTCATGTTGACGTATTCGGCCAGCATGAACATGGCGAACTTCAGCGACGAGTATTCGGTGTGGAAACCGGCGACCAGTTCACCCTCGGCCTCGGGTAAGTCGAATGGGGCGCGGTTGGTTTCACCCACCATGGAGACGAGGTAGATGATGAACGACGGCAGCAGCAGGAATATGTACCAGACGCCATTTTGTGCGGCCACGATCTCCGACGTCGACATACTGCCGGCGAAAAGGAACACCGTCGCGAACGACAGTCCCATCGCGACCTCATACGAGATCACCTGGGCGGTGGAGCGCACCCCGCCCAGCAGCGGGTAGGTGGAACCCGACGCCCAACCGCCGAGCACGATGCCGTACACCCCGATCGCCGACAGCCCCAGGATGAACAGCACCGCGACCGGAAGATCGGTCAGCTGCAATGGCGTGCGGTGGCCGAACACCGACACCTCGGGCCCGAACGGGATGAATGCGAACGCGGTGAACGCGGGGATCACCGAAAAGACCGGCGCCGCAAAGTAAACGAACTTGTCGGTACCGCCGGGGGTGATGCTTTCCTTGAGCGCCAGCTTGATTCCGTCGGCCAGGCTCTGCAGGGCGCCTTTGGGGCCCACCCGGTTGGGGCCGGGGCGCAGCTGCATCCGGCCCAGTAGCTTGCGTTCGGCCAGGATCGCCACCAGCACGGTCAGCATCAGGAACACGAAGATGGCCAGCGACTTGCCCAGCACCAGCCACCAGGTGTCGTGCCCGAAACCAGTCACGAGCCCAGTCCGATCTTCACGATGCTGCCTATGGTGACGCCCAATTGCTGGTGCACCGCTGAACTCCGTGAGTTCAGCGGAAGCCACACCACCCGGTCGGGCATGTCGGTGACATACAGCGGCAAGCTGATTGACCCGCGCGATGTGCTGACGGTCACCGGTGCGCCGTCGACGGCCCCGATCTCGGCCGCGGTATCGGCCGACAGCCGCACCACGGGTGTGCGCGCGGTCCCCGCCAAATACGGCTCGCCGTCTTGCAAGCGGCCGTTGTCGAGCAGCATTCGCCAGCCGGTCAAGATCGCCTCGCCCTGCCCGGGTTCGGCCGGCTCCGCGCTTGCGATCTGCGGGCCCGCGGCGTGTTTGCCGTCCCAGCTGCCCAGCCCGGACATCTCCTCGCGCGCTGCCTCAACGGTTGTCACATTCAGATAGACACCCATTTCGCCGGCCAGCGCATTGAGCACCCGGTGGTCCGGTTGCCCGGCTTGCTGGGCGGTGCCCTGCAGCGCGGGAGCGAATTCCCGATAGCGGCCCTCCCAGTTGACGAACGCGCCGGACTTCTGCGTCGTCGGCGCGACCGGAAAGACCACGTCGGCGCGTTCCGTGACGGCGCTCTCCCGCAACTCGAGGCTGACCACGAAGCCGGCGGTGTCCAGCGCGGCCAGCGCCGCGTCCGGATCGGCGAAGTCGGCGGGTTCGACACCGCCGACCAGCAGCGCACCCAGCGTCCCGTCGGCGGCGGCCGCCACAATGCCCTCGGCATCACGCCCAGCGGCGAAAGGCAATTCGTCGACATGCCACGCCGCGGCGACCTGCGCGCGAGCGGCGTCGTCAGCAACGGGGCGCCCACCGGGCAGCAGCGTGGGCAGCGCGCCCACGTCCAGCGCGCCACGTTCCCCGGCCCGGCGCGGCACCCACGCCAGCCGCGCTCCGGTGGCGTCGGCGAGGCGAGCCGCCGCCGACAATCCGCCGGGCACGGTGGCCAAGCGTTCCCCGACCATGATGACCGCGCCCGGAGTGGACAGCAGATCACCGACTTCGCCGGTGGCCAGGCCGTCCAGCGTCGAAGCCTCGGCGCCGGGAACGGTTTTGAGCAACCGGCCGGACATCTTCTGCAGCGCGCGAGTGGCAAACGGGGCGACGGCGTACACCGGAACACGGTGCTTGCGGGCCGCCTTGCGCAACCGCAGGAACACGATGGGCGACTCTTCTTCCGGCTCGAACCCGACCAGCAACACCATCGGCGCCGATTCCAGATCGGCATAGCTGACACTCCGCCGGCCCGCGACGCGGGCAGCCAGGAAGTCGGTCTCCTCGGCCGAATGCGGGCGCGCGCGGAAGTCGATGTCGTTGGTGTCCAACACCATTCGCGCGAACTTCGAGTACGCGTAGGCATCTTCCCAGGTCGCCCGGCCGCCGACCAGCACACCGGTGCGGCCGCGCGCCGCCTCGAGTCCTTGGGCCGCGGTCACCATCGCGTGAGACCAGGACGCCGGCTGAAGCGTGCCGTTGGCGTCTCGGATCAAGGGCGTGGTGATCAGGTCCGGCTGGGTGGCGTAGCTGAAGGCCCACCGGCCCTTGTCGCAGTTCCACTCCTCGTTGACTTCGGGATCGTCGCCGGCCAGCCGGCGCAGCACCTTGCCGCGGCGGTGGTCGGTGCGCTGCGCGCAGCCAGACGCGCAATGCTCACACACACTGGGGCTCGAGACCAGGTCGAAGGGGCGGGCCCGGAACCGGTATGCGCTACCGGTCAGCGCACCCACCGGGCAGATCTGCACCGTGTTGCCCGAGAAGTAGGAGTCGAACGGCTCGTTGGCGTAGATGCCGACCTGCTGCAGGGCGCCCCGTTCCTGCATGTCGATGAACGGGTCTCCGGCGATCTGCTCGGAGAACCGGGTGCAGCGGGCGCACAGAATGCAACGCTCACGGTCCAGCAGCACCTGGGAGGAGATGTTGATCGGCTTGGCGAACGTGCGCTTGACGTCGGTGTAGCGGGAATCCGCGCGGCCGTTGGACATTGCCTGGTTCTGCAGCGGGCATTCGCCGCCTTTGTCGCACATCGGGCAGTCCAGCGGATGGTTGATCAGCAGCAGCTCCATCACGCCGTGCTGGGCCTTGTCGGCGGCCGCCGACGTCAGCTGGGTGCGCACGACCATGTCGTCGGTGGCCACGGTGGTGCACGACGCCATCGGTTTGCGTTGTCCCTCGACCTCGACCAGGCACTGCCGACAGGCGCCGACCGGATCCAGTAGCGGGTGGTCGCAGAACCGCGGAATCTGGATGCCCATCAACTCGGCCGCGCGGATCACCAAAGTTCCCTTGGGAACACTGATCTCGACGCCGTCGATGGTCAGCGTGACCATCGTCGGCCGGCTCACCCCGTCGCCGGTTTGGGTGTTGGCCGCACCGGAAGAGCTCGTCGTCATTGGGGTGTCATGCCTTTCCATCCGCCATGAGCATGGAGTCTTTCGGGTCGAATGGGCAACCGCCTCCTTCGACGTGGGCGACGTACTCGTCGCGGAAGTGCTTGATCGACGACATCACCGGGCTGGCGGCGCCATCGCCCAACGCGCAGAATGACTTTCCCAAGATGGTGTCGGAGATGTCGGACAGTTTGTCGATGTCTTCGTGGGTGCCCTTGCCGGTTTCCAGCCGTGCGTAGATCTGGTCCAGCCAGAAGGTGCCTTCCCGGCACGGCGTGCATTTCCCGCAGGATTCGTGCTTGTAGAACTCGGTCCAGCGTCGCACCGCACGCACCACGCAGGTGGTTTCGTCGAAGATCTCCAGCGCCTTGGTTCCCAGCATCGAGCCGGCGCCGCCCACGCCCTCGTAGTCCAGCGGCACGTCGAGGTGCTCGTCGGTGAGTAGCGGGGTCGAGGAGCCGCCGGGCGTCCAGAACTTGAGCCGGTGCCCGGCGCGCACACCGCCGGCGTAAGCGAGCAACTCGCGCAACGTGATTCCCAGCGGGGCCTCGTACTGGCCGGGGCGGGTGATGTGTCCTGACAGTGAATACAGCGTGAAGCCAGGCGATTTCTCGCTGCCCATCGACCGGAACCAGTCGACCCCGTTGAGGATGATCGACGGCACGCTGGCGATGGTCTCGACGTTGTTGATCACCGTGGGGCAGCCGTAAAGCCCGGCTACCGCGGGGAACGGCGGCCGCAGCCGGGGCTGGCCGCGCCGGCCCTCCAGGGAGTCCAGCAGTGCGGTCTCCTCACCGCAGATGTAGGCACCCGCACCGGCGTGCACCACCAGTTCGAGGTCGTAGCCGGACGCGGCGATGTCGCGACCCAGGTAACCGGCGGCGTAGGCCTCGGCCACGGCGTTCTGCAGGCGGCGCAGCACCGGCAGCACCTCACCGCGCACGTAGATGAACGCATGGCTGGCCCGGATCGCGTAGGAGGCGATGATGACGCCCTCGACGAGCACGTGCGGTGTCGCCAGCATCAGCGGGATGTCTTTGCACGTACCGGGTTCCGACTCGTCGGCGTTGACCACCAGGTAGTGCGGCTTGGCGGCCGCTCCGATGTCGCCCTGGGGGATGAAGGACCACTTCGTGCCGGTGGAGAAGCCCGCGCCGCCACGCCCGCGCAGTCCGGAGTCCTTGACGGTGCCAATGACCGCGTCGGGCTGCATGGACAAGGCCTTCTTCATCGCCTTGTACCCGTCGTGACGGTGATAGGTCTCCAACGTCCACGACTCGGGGTCGTCCCAGTAGCGGCTGATCACCGGGGTCAACGGGGTTGCCTGGCCGGCGGGCGCAGCCATCACTGTCCTTCCCCGGACGCGTCCGGCGCCGGCGGTGCCTGCATGCCGAGTTCCTCCGCCGCCTTCAGACCGGCCAAGGTGGCCGCGCCGGCGCCGCCCTGACCCTGGTCGGGGCGCTGGTCGGGCAGGCCCGCCAGGATGCGTGATGTCTCGCGGAAGACGCACAGCGGAGCGCCGCGGGTGGGCGGCGCGGGCTTACCCTCACGCAGCGAGTCGACGAGTTTGCGTGCCGACTGCGGCGTCTGGTTGTCGAAGAACTCCCAGTTGACCATCACCACCGGCGCGAAATCGCAAGCGGCATTGCATTCGATGTGCTGCAGGGTGACCGACCCGTCCGGGGTGGTCTCGTCGTTGCCGATGCCCAGATGCCCTTTGAGCGTCTCGAATATGGCGTCGCCGCCCATGACCGCGCACAGCGTGTTGGTGCAGACACCGACCAGGTAGTCGCCGGTGGGCCCGCGGCGGTACATCGTGTAGAAGCTGGCCACCGCGGACACCTCGGCCCCGGTCAGTCCCAGCTGCTCGCCACAGAACTCCAACCCGGCCGGTGTCAGGTAGGAATCCTCGGATTGCACCAGATGCAGCAATGGCAGCAGCGCCGAGCGCTTGTCGGGGTAGCGGCCGATGATCTCCTTGGCATCGACTTCCAGCCGCGCCCGCACCTCCGGTGAATACGATTGCGGCGCACCATCAACGACGAACTGGTTGGGCTCTTCGGGAGGTGGTCCCAGCCGGATGAACACCCGCTCACCGCCGCTGCTGCCGATGTTGGGAACCGTCATCGATCGACCCCGCCCATGACCGGGTCGATGCTGGCGACCGCGGCGATCAAGTCGGCGACCATCCCGCCCTCGCACATCGCGGCGACCGACTGCAGGTTGGTGAAAGACGGGTCCCGGTAATGAACCCGGTAGGGGCGGGTACCGCCGTCGCTGACCATGTGCACGCCCAGCTCACCACGCGGTGATTCCACCGCGGTGTAAACCTGGCCCGCCGGAACGCGTATGCCCTCGGTGACGAGCTTGAAGTGGTGGATCAAGGCCTCCATCGAGCTGCCCATGATCTTTGCGATGTGCTCCGGTGAGTTGCCCATGCCGTCGGGTCCCACCTTCAGGTCGGCCGGCCAGGCGATCTTGCGGTCCTCGACCATGATCGGGCCCGGCTGCAACTTGTCGAGGCACTGCTCGACGATCTTCATCGACTCCCACATCTCTTTGACGCGAATGATGTAGCGCCCGTAAGCATCACAGCCGTCGTCGGTGATTACGTCGAAATCGTAGTTTTCATATCCGCAGTAGGGCTCGCTCTTGCGCAGATCGTGCGGCAACCCGGTGGCGCGCAGGATGGGTCCGGTGATGCCCAGCGCCATGCATCCGGCCAGGTCCAGGTAGCCGACGTCCTGGGTGCGCGCTTTCCAGATGGCGTTTTCGTTGAGCAGCTCGCCCATTTGACGCAGGGGTTGGCGCAGCTGCTTGAGGGCTTCCGTGATCTCGCTTTTCGCGTTGGGCGGCAGATCCTGCGCGACGCCGCCGGGCCGGATGTAGGCGCTGTTCATCCGCAACCCGGTGATCGATTCGAACAGATTGAGCACGATCTCGCGCGCCCGGAAGCCGACGAACATCGGTGTCATGGCGCCCAGTTCCATGCCGCCGGTCGCCAGCGCGACCAGATGCGATGAGATCCGGTTGAGTTCCATCATCATGACCCGGATGACGTTGACCCGCTCCGGTATCTCATCGGTGATGCCGAGCAGCTTTTCCACACCCAGGCAGAAGGCGGTTTCGTTGAAAAACGGTGCCAGGTAGTCCATCCGGGTCACGAACGTGACACCTTGGGTCCAGTAGCGGTACTCGAGGTTCTTCTCGATCCCGGTGTGCAGGTAGCCGATTCCGCATCGGACCTCGGTGACCGTTTCGCCCTCGATCTCGAGGATCAGCCGCAACACCCCGTGCGTGGAGGGGTGCTGCGGCCCCATGTTGACGATGATGCGCTCGCCGGGGTCCGCGCTGCGTGCGGCCTCGACGATCTCTTCCCAGTCCTGGCCGCCGGCCACCAAGACCGTCTCGGCGGCGCCGCCATCGTGGGTCGAGTCGGTGGTTGTGCTCATCAGTCGTAAGCTCTCCGCTCGTCGGGCGGGGGTATCTGCGCGCCTTTGTATTCGACGGGGATGCCGCCGAGTGGGTAGTCCTTGCGCTGCGGATGTCCGTGCCAATCGTCGGGCATCTCGATGCGGGTCAGCGACGGGTGTCCGTCGAAGAGGATGCCGAAGAAGTCGTAGGTTTCGCGCTCGTGCCAGTCGTTGGTCGGGTAGACCGAAAACAGCGACGGGATGTGCGGATCGCCGTCCGGCGCAGACACTTCCAGCCGGACGCGGCGATTGTGGGTGATCGACTGCAGGTGGTAGACGGCGTGCAGTTCGCGGCCGGTCTCGTGCGGATAGTGCACCCCGCTGACGCCCAGGCAGAGCTCGAAGCGCAATTCCGGTTCGTCGCGAAGACACTGGGCGACCTGCGGCAGTCGCTCCCGGCGAACGTGCAAGGTCAGTTCGTTGAGGTACACGACGACTTTCTCTACGGCGTCGGTGAATTCGAGGTCGGCGCCCTCGAGCGCTTCGGTCAGCCGGTCGACCACGTCGTCGAAGTAGCCGCCGTAAGGCCGCGGGGTGCTGCCCGGCAGCGTGACCTCCCGCACCAGCCGCCCGTATCCGGACGTGTCGCCGGTCCCGGAGGCCCCGAACATGCCGCGGCGTACGTTGATGACTTCCTCGTCGGCAGCAGGGACTCCCCCCACCTCGCTGGCTGCGACCTTCGGGTCGTGGTCCGGCGAGCTCATCGCAGCAGTCCACGCATTTCGATTGTCGGTCTGGCGCCCAGCGCCGCTTCCTCGGCTTCGGCGATGGCGCGTTCCCGGTTGACGCCCAGCGGCATTTCCTGAATCTTCTCGTGCAGCTTGAGGATTGCGTACAACAGCATCTCCGGGCGTGGCGGGCAGCCGGGGAGGTAGATGTCCACCGGAACGACATGGTCCACGCCCTGCACGATCGCGTAGTTGTTGAACATCCCGCCCGACGACGCGCACACGCCCATGGCGAGCACCCACTTCGGCTCCGCCATCTGGTCATAGATCTGGCGCAGCACCGGGGCCATCTTCTGGCTGACCCGCCCGGCCACGATCATCAGATCGGCCTGCCGCGGTGTCGCCGAGAACCGCTCCATCCCGAAGCGTGCGATGTCGAACCTCGGCCCCGCGGTTGCCATCATCTCGATCGCGCAGCAGGCCAACCCGAACGTGGCCGGCCACAAAGAATTCTTGCGGACGTAACCCGCCACCTTCTCGACCGTCGACAGCAGGATCCCACCGGGCAGCTGTTCTTCCAGGCCCACGTCTTACCTCAATCCCACGTCAGGCCGCCGCGGCGCCACACATAGGCGTAGGCCACGAACACCGTGAGCATGAACACCACCATCTCGACCAGCGCGAACGTCCCGAGCGCGTCGTAGCTGACCGCCCAGGGATACAAGAACACGATTTCGATGTCGAAGACGATAAACAACATCGCGGTCAGGTAATACTTCACCGGAAACCGCTGCCCGGCCGTCGCGTGCGGGCCGCTCACCGACGTCTCGGTGGGCTCGATCCCACACTCGTAGGCTGCCATCTTCGACTTGTTGTAACGAGACGGGCCGACCAAGCTCGCGATCGCAACCGAGCCCACGGCAAAGGCGGCGGCAATCGCCCCTAGCACCAGGATGGGTATGTAGACGTTCAACTCGCTCCATGATCCGTCGTTTGGGCCGCCATCGCAGCGGCCAGGCGGTAACCGGGCTGCTATGACGTACTGGGTCTGTGTGTCGTCATAGTGACCTTCAACATAGCGTCGCGATGGCTGGTGCCCGTGCCCGGGGTAGGTGCTATCGCCTGGTTTCAGCCCGTGGTTCGGTGTCGCCGCATGAGGCACGTCTTCGCTGTGTGCCGATGCCGGCGGCGGGCGACTGTTGAGACGAACTGTGAGAGCAACCGGGCCGGTACGCGTTCGCGTTCGCACAAGTAGGAATCGAAACAAATGACGACGCTGACAAGGCCGACCGCGCGTTGGTGGGGAGGGGCAGACGCCCATTTGGGGACGCAGGCGGGGCCACCGTGGCCGGTTATCAGGGGTGTTGCTCGTGAGTGATCGAAAGCAGCAGGCTGACCGTGGGGGTCTCAATAGGCGCCGTCGGCGC
>DATKEW010000086.1:0-4590 GCA_035511785.1 Mycobacterium sp. | reverse complement strand
TCCATAGGCTGTCGGACGCTGCGCCCCCGCTAGCGGTTCCCGCGCGACCGCCACCAGGCCAGCAGCTCGGCGGATGCCTCCTCGGTGGTCAATGGCCCGCGATCCAGCCGTAGTTCTTTCAAGAATCGCCACGCCTCGCCGACTTGCGGGCCCGCCGGGATGTCAAGCAGCTCCATGATCTGGTTGCCGTCCAGATCGGGGCGTACCCGCGCGAGATCCTCCTGGGCAGCCAGCTCGGCGATTCGCTCCTCCAGCCGGTCATAGCTGGCCCGCAGGCGGGCGGCGCGGCGCTTGTTGCGGGTCGTGCAGTCGGCGCGCACCAACTTGTGCAGCCGCGGCAGCAGCGGCCCGGCGTCGGTGACGTAGCGGCGCACCGCGGAATCGGTCCACTTGCCGTCGCCGTAGCCATGGAACCGCAGATGCAGATACACCAGCTGCGAGATGTCGTCGACCATCTGCCTGGAGTACTTCAGGGCACGTAGCCGTCTTCGGGCCATCTTGGCGCCGACCACCTCGTGGTGGTGGAAACTGACGCCGCCGTTGGGCTCGTGTCGGCGCGTAGCCGGTTTACCGATGTCATGCAGCAACGCGGCCCAGCGCAGCACCAGATCCGGGCCACCTTCCGGGAGTGGGTCTTCCAGCGCAATCGCTTGCCGCAGCACGGTCAGCGAATGCTGGTAGACGTCTTTGTGCTGGTGATGTTCGTCGATGGCCATCTGCATGCCGCCGACCTCCGGCAGCACGACCTCACCCATCCCGGTCTGCACCAGCAGGTCGATCCCGGCGACCGGGTCGTCGCCGAGCAGCAGCTTGTCCAGCTCGGCGGCCACCCGTTCGGCGCTGATCCGGGCCAGCTGCGGGGCCATCTCTTCGATCGCCACCCGCACCCGCGGAGCGACGGTGAAGCCCAGCTGCGACACAAACCGCGCGGCGCGCAGCATCCGCAGCGGATCGTCGCCGAAGGACACCGACGGAGCCGACGGGGTGTCCAGCATGCGTGCGCCCAGGGCCGCCAAACCGCCTAGCGGGTCGAGGAATTCGCCCGGCCCGGTAGGCGTGATGCGCACGGCCATCGCGTTCACCGTGAAATCGCGGCGCACCAGATCGTCGTTGAGCAGGTCGCCGAAACGCACCTCGGGGTTACGCGACACCTGGTCGTAGCGGTCCGCGCGGAACGTGGTGATCTCGAGCCGATAATCGCCCTTCCCGACGCCGACGGTGCCGAACTCGATGCCGGTGTCCCACACTCTGTCGGCCCATCCCCGCGTGATCCGCTGCACCTGTTCGGGACGTGCGTCGGTGGTGAAGTCAAGGTCCGGCGAGCTCAACCGGCCCAGCAAGGCATCCCGCACCGAACCGCCGACCAGATACAACTCGTGGCCCGCGCCGGCAAAAGCCGAGCCCAGCTCACTCAGCAGGGAAACGTGCCTATTCAAGGCGACCGCGGCCGCGGTCAACAGGTCGTCATCGGCTTCAGGCACGTTCGATCAGCCTAGTCGGGCGACGATGCGGGCGGGACGGCCCGCTGAGGAGCACACGGTCCGGTGACGGGCGGGCTCGGTCGTCACGGACCTCGCTAGCGGCGAGTATGTCCTGGGGACCAGCTCGTGCCAGCTACTATCGCTTGGGTGTCGGATGGCGAACAAGCCAAACCACGTCGGCGCCGCGGTCGGCGCCGACGTCGTGGCGCTGCCGGCTCGGCCGAGAACCTCACAAGCGACCAAGCGACCGGCGACGCAGCAGCCACCAAACCGCGCCGGTCCCGCTCGCCGCGCCGCGTGCCGGACCGGCTGCGCACCGTGCACGAGACATCGGCCGGTGGGCTGGTGATCGACGGTCTCGACGGGCCACGCGACAACCAGGTTGCGGCCCTTATCGGTCGCATCGATCGACGCGGACGGATGCTGTGGTCGCTGCCCAAGGGCCACATCGAACTCGGCGAGACCGCCGAACAGACCGCCATTCGTGAGGTTGCCGAGGAGACCGGGATCCGCGGCAGCGTGCTGGCCGCGCTGGGACGCATCGACTACTGGTTCGTCACCGATGGCCGTCGGGTGCACAAGACCGTGCACCACTATCTAATGCGCTTCTCCGGCGGAGAGCTGTGCGACGAGGACCTCGAGGTCGCCGAAGTGGCTTGGGTGCCGATTCGGGAATTGCCGTCCCGGCTGGCCTATGCCGACGAACGTCGCCTGGCCCAGGTCGCCGATGAACTGATCGACAAGTTGCAAAGCGACGGTCCCGCCTCACTTCCGCCGCTGCCGCCCAGCTCACCCCGGCGGCGCCCCCAGACGCATTCGCGCACCCGGCATTCCGACAAGCCCGCCGGCCGGAAGAACGGTCACGGGCCGGGGCCGTGACGGTGCCGCGACTCTGCTGGGCCGGCCTATCACGCGTTGCCGCGGTGGTCGGCATCGTGGCCGGTTTTGCGATAGCGCTCACCGGGCCCGTCATCGCACCGCGCGCGGCTGCCGACGAGCCCGGGGCGACGCCGTTTGTCCGTGTCCGCATCGATCAGGTGACCCCAGATGTCGTCACAACGACGAGTCAACCCGTCATCACCGTCAGCGGAATGGTGATCAACATCGGCGACCGGCCGGTCCGCGACGTCATGGTCCGGCTGGAGCACGCCGCCCCGGTCGCCGCCTCAGCGGGCTTGCGCACCTCCCTGGACGGTGGCACTGACCAATACCAGCCGGCGGTCGACTTCTTGACGGTCGCGCCGGAACTGCAGCGCGGGCAACAAGCCGGTTTCACCCTGTCCGCCCCGCTGCGCTCGTTGACCAAGCCTTCCCTGGGCATCGAGCAGCCGGGGATTTACCCACTCCTGGTCAATGCCAATGGAACGCCCGACTACGGCGCCCCCGCCCGACTGGACAACGCGCGCTTCCTACTGCCCGTGATCGGTGTGCCGCCCGACCAAGCCGATGACCTGGACACGGCCGTCGCGCCTGACACCTCGAAACCGGTGTGGATGACCATGCTGTGGCCCCTGGCGGACCGGCCCCGGCTGTCCCCGGGAGCACCCGGCGGCACCATTCCCGTCCGGCTGGTCGACGACGACTTGGCCACGTCACTGGCCACGGGTGGCAGGCTGGACATCCTGCTGTCCGCAGTCGAGGTCGCAACCGGCCACGATGTCGACCCCGACGGCGCTGTCGGGCGAGCGTTGTGCCTGGCCGTCGACCCTGATCTGCTGGTCACCGTGAACGCGATGACGAGCGGCTACGTCGTGTCCAACTCACCCGACATCCCCGCTCAACAACCCGGCACCCCGACGCACCCGGGCACCGGTCGGGCGGCCGCGGCCGTCTGGCTTAACCGGTTACGTGCGCTGGCCCACCGCATCTGCGTCACACCGCTGCCCTATGCGCAAGCCGATCTGGACGCCTTGCAACGCGTCAACGACCCAGGGCTGAGCGCGATCGCCACGAACGGCGTCGGCGACATCGTCGACCGCATTCTCGACGTCCCCTCCGCCCGCGGAGCCACCCTGCTGCCCGACGGCCCGTTGACCGGCCGCGGGGTCAACTTGCTCAGCGCCAACGACAGCACCGTCGCGATCGCCGCGTCGGACTTGGCCGCCCAAGACTCGACGAGCGACTCTCCCACCACCGTCGACATCAAACCCCGGCGGTTGTCTCCCCAGGTGGTGCTCGCGCCGTTCGACCCAGCCGTCGGCGCCGCTCTGGCCGGCGCGGGGACCGACCCCACCGTCCCCACCTATCTGGACTCCTCGCTGACGGTTCGGCTCGCGCACGATTCGGAAACCGCGCGACGCCAGGACGCCCTGGGTTCCATGTTCTGGCGCTCCTTGCAGCAAGACGCCGCGCCACGCACCCAGATCTTGGTCCCGCCGGCGGTGTGGAACCTGCAGACCGATGACGCGCAGGTCATCCTGACCGCGCTGGCCACCACCATCCGTTCCGGTCTGGCGATACCACGACCACTGCCGGCGATAATCGCGGAAGCCGCGGCCCACAACGAACCGCCGGCGCCGACGGACGCCTACGCCCCGACGCGTGGCCGGTTCACCGACGACGTCACCGCCGACATCGGGCGTCAAGTTGGCCGGCTGTGGGGGCTGACCTCCGCGCTGACCACCGACGACCGCACCGGGCTGACCGGCATCCAGTACACCGCGCCACTACGCGAGGACACGCTGCGTGCGCTGAGCGAATCCGAACCGCCGGGCACCCGCAACGGGTTGGCCCAACAGCGCCTGGCGGTGGTGGGTAAAACGATCAACGACTTGTTCGGCGCCGTCACGATCGTCAACCCGGGCGGCTCCTACACCCTGGCCACCGAGCACAGCCCGCTCCCGCTGGCACTGCACAACGGGCTGGCTGTTCCGATCCGGGTGCGACTGCATATCGCCGCCCCACCCGGTATGAGGGTGACCGACCTCGGCGAGATCGAACTGCCGCCGGGATACCTGCCGCTGCGGGTGCCGATCGAAGTGAACTTCACTCAGCGGGTCGCCATCGACGTCGCGTTGCGCACTGCGGCCGGTGTGCCGCTGGGCGAGCCGGTGCGGCTGTCGGTGCACTCCAACGCCTACGGCAAGGTGCTGTTCGCGATCACGCTGAG